>JBJMLT010000455.1:0-49168 GCA_045805165.1 Flavisolibacter sp. | reverse complement strand
TCAGTTATTGGAAAAGCCTATAACCCATCAGCATTTTATAGACCTTATTACAAGTTTTTACGTTTGGAATCACGACATTCTTAATTATTTCAATTCCAATTAACCAATAAAAACACACTTCGTATTCAAAACCTCAAGAAGATCATTGGTATTAGACTAATTAAGATCTACGGGTTTTCAATAAACCGACGAACTGCAGAACAGTGTCAATTTTTACGCTCCAGTTTCCCAATGATTTCTGCAATCAGGCCGGTCCAACCTGTTTGATGTGATGCACCTATTCCTCTACCGTTATCACCATGAAAACATTCATAAAACAGCACCAGGTCCTTAAAAAACTTATCATGATTAAATAAAGTTTTCTGGCCATTCAGGGGTCGGTTTCCTTCTGAATTGATGAAAAAAATTCCCGTCAAGCGCCTCCGTAATTCATCTGCTATTGTTTTAAGATTAACCATGTTTCCTGAATGATTCGGCAACTCAGCGAGCAGTTCATTATGAAAATAGTCGTAGTACTTCTCCAAGGCTATTATTATCAGATAATTCATCGGCATCCAAACAGGTCCACGCCAGTTAGAGTTACCGCCAAATAAGTTGGAATTCGATTCGCCCGGTTCATAAGTAAGATTAAACTCTATTCCATCAATAATGATTTTGTATGGATTTTGATGGATTTTTGAAACTGACCGTATGCCAAAAGGTGATAGGAATTCCTTTTCATCAAGCAATGCCGGTAAGATCTTTTTTAATCTGGAATAGGGCACCAAAGAAAGTAAGATGCCTGCCTTTTCGTCAATGTCCTCTATAACCTGGTACTGGTTATTTTTTTGCCGGTAGCGCACAAACCATTTTAAACGGCGGTGAAATTCCGGAACTTTTTCCAACAACTCTTTGTCGACAACATACACCGAGAACAATGTTGTCAGACCAACAAGCGACCTAACCTTGAGTGGAATAAATTCTCCGGTTGGCATTTTCAAAATGTCATAAAAAAAACCTTCTTCTTCATCCCATGATCCGGGAAAATCAACACTAATTCGATTTAAAGAGCTCGCAATGTAAGTGAAATGTTCAAAAAATTTAGTTGCGAGGTCTTCATATGCTATATTGGATTGTGCAAGCACCAGCGCTATTTCCAGCATATTAAGGCAATACATTCCCATCCATGCTGTGCCATCGGCCTGTTCCAGAATCCCTCCGCCGGGTACATTATTTCTATCAAATAGCCCGATATTATCAAGGCCTAGAAAACCACCTTCAAATACATTATTATTAAACCTATCTTTTCGGTTTACCCACCAGGTGAAATTTATCAGTAACTTTTGAAAAACCTTTTCTAAAAACAGGGTGTCTGCAATGCCGGTCCGTTCTTTGTCAATTTTGTAAACCTGGATGCATGCCCATGCATGAACAGGCGGATTTACATCGTTAAATGACCATTCATAGGCGGGTAACTGACCGTTTGGGCTCATATACCATTCCCTTAATAAAAGCACTAGTTGATCTTTTGCAAATTGCGGATCCAGCATGGCAAGTGGAATACAGTGAAAAGCCAGATCCCATGTAGCATACCAGGGGTATTCCCATTTGTCTGGCATCGAAATAATATCTTCATTATTTAATGTCGGCCACTCACTATTGCGACCTGATTTTCGCTGTTGGGGAGGCACTTGCTGGCCTTTGTCCCCGTTTAACCAAGAGGGGATATCAAAATAATAAAACTGCTTGTTCCATAACATTCCGGCAAAAGCCTGCCGTTGTATATTTTTAAAATCGTCATTTTCTGATTTAAGAAGTTCGCTGTAAAATTCATCTGCTTCTTGTATTCGTTTGGCAAACACTTCATCAAATTCACTGCTCAAAGGATTCAATAACGGTTGTTTACTTAAACGCATTTTGATAACGGCGGATCCTCCCGGTTCTATGGTAAAGTAAAAAACAGGTGCACATTTAGTTCCTTTTTTTTTGCTGTTAAACAACTTAACCTGATTGTTCAAAACGGCGCTATGAAAAGCATCTTTTACAAAAGGGCTTTCATTTGGAATGTTATATAAACGTTCTGTGTTTGTCTCATTTTCTGTAAACAAAATAGTTGTTGCATTTTGAAAATAAAATGAATATTCATCTATTTGGGAATAGGTTATTTTTAATTCATCGTGAAATTCATTTTTACCTCTCCATTCGATAACCGGCCTCTTTCTGGCCGGATCGTAAGACCATAGGTTACGCATCCACACGGTCGGCAATACTGTAATAGGTGCAGTATCCTCAGAACGATTACAGATGGTGACCTTTATGCAAATATCTTCTACATCATTTTTTGCATACTCAATGTATACATCGAAATATAGGTTGTCATCAAATACCCCCGTATCGGCAATCTCATATTCACCATCATATTTGTTACGCCTTTTATTAGTTTGTTCGAGATCCGTATAAGGAAAAGCTGCCTGTGGATATTTGTACAAATATTTCATGTATGAATGCGTAGGTGTATTATCAAGATGGTAATACAATTCTTTAACATCTTCACCATGGTTGCCACAGGTGGGAGTAAGACCAAATAATCTTTCCTTTAAAATTTCGTCCTTGCCATTCCATAGTGCAATTGCAAAACATAGCCGCTGCAGGTTGTCAGAAATTCCGGCTATTCCATCTTCCCCCCATCGATACGCTTTTGACCGGGAAATTTCATGCGTACAATAATTCCATGCGTCGCCATTTGCACTATAGTCTTCACGGACAGTAGCCCACTCCCTTTCTGCCAAGTAAGGCCCCCATTTCAACCAGTTCTTAACCTGGGAATAATTTTCTTTCAGTCTTTTCTGCTCTTTGGTTATATTATGCGGCATTAACTATAGTTGGTTTTATGAACAATCATTCCAAATACCTTAAAGGATATTGATGGTTTGCAATATTTTTCATTTTTTCAATACAGAATATTTAGTAATCAAGGTGCCCTGATCATTTACTTTCTCACATTGTAGCAATTGTAAATCAATATCCAGATTGACATCTGTCACAAAATTTCCCCCTGTTCCAAATATCTTGGGCTCCAGGGTTAGCCATAGTTCGTCTATCAGTTGCTCTTTTAAAAAGGATGTAGCAACTTGCGCCCCTCCAATTACCAGTATTTGCTTATAGGGAGTGCCAATAAAACGGGTGGTTAATTCCCTGGGCGATTCGTTTGTAAATTCCATCTGGCCCGGAATTTCCAAATTTTTGTACTTGTCGCGATGCCGCGTCATTATAATAAACTGATGATTCGGTGAAGCTTTAAATGTATCAGCCTTAAATGTGTTGATTCCCATAACAATAAGCTGTGAATCACTCAACACTTCCCTATAATAATCCTGATCCTGATGCGATGACCAAGCACTAACTTGTTTTTCACCCCATTTTGTTACCTTCCCGTCAAGTGTTGAAACAAATATGAGTATGGTTTTCATTTTCCGTTTATTAAATCAGTTTTTTCGTTTTTTTTGAAGTGCCCCGGCTTTATATACAGCAATGTGGTCTGTTTTATCACTCCTTATTTCATATTGTGGATCTTCTTTGCTGGCATGGTGAGTATAGCCTTTGAAATGAAAATCTTTTTTGTGTATTTTCACTACCGTACCTGAAATATTGCCAGCTTCTGAATTCCAGGTTACATAATCACCAATCTTAAATTTCTCACTCACGTTTTGTTTTCTCCGGAAGGGCGCCAGATTCAAATACAAGCTTGTTAAAATTTCGCCATGCTTCGAAGGTTTTCGGGGCTAAGGCAGATCTTTTATCAGTCAGTTCCTTTGTTGCGGCAGGATATAAATTTTGCTTTTCCATATAATAATTTAAGGGATTATTAATTTTGCTTTTCCAAAAAGTGACGTAGCACATATTGCAAGATTCCTCCATGCCTGTAATATTCAATTTCAATTTTTGAATCTATCCGCGCAGCTGCCTGGAACTTAATTTCAAATCCATCTTCCCTTTTTGCAATAATATTTACCTGATTTACGGGCTTTATATTTTCTGCAATGCCAGTTATTGTGAAAAGCTCATTACCCGTAAGCCCCAGGATTTCTGCTGTATCTCCTTTATTATATTGAAGGGGTAATACACCCATTCCTATCAAATTGCTTCTGTGTATGCGTTCATAACTTTCTGCCAATATTGCTTTGATACCTAATAAGAATGTACCCTTCGCCGCCCAGTCTCTAGACGAGCCGCTTCCGTATTCTTTGCCAGCTAATACCAATAAAGGAATGTGCGCTTGTTTGTATTTCAGGGCTGCATCATAAACTGACATTTCCTTACCCGATGGTAAATATTTGGTATAGCCGCCCTCTTTCTGCATCAGCTTATTTTTAATTCTCACATTGGCGAAAGTGCCCCGAACCATTACGTCATCATTCCCTCTCCTGGAACCGTAAGAATTAAAATTTTCTATTTTAACGCCTTTGTCAATTAAATATTCACCAGCTGAAGAAAATTCATTAAACTGCCCTGCAGGAGAAATATGATCTGTTGTAATACTATCGCCCAACACCAATAAAGCCCGTGCATGGTGGATATCTTTCAATGGCGCAGCATTATCTGAGATATTGTAAAAAAATGGCGCCTCTTTAATGTAGGTAGATGTTTTTTTCCATTCATATAACCTGCCTTCCGAAAAAGCAAGATTCTTCCATATATCATTCCCTTCAAATATTTCTCCATAATTCTTCCCAAAATATTCGGCAGAAAGTACGTCATTCATTATCGTATAAATTTCATTGTCTGTCGGCCAAATATCTTTTAAATAAACAGGCTGCTGATTAGGATCGAAGCTGATCGGATCATTTAGCAGATCTACATCAACCCTGCCAGCAATAGCATAAGCAACTACAAGCATTGGCGACATCAGGAAATTCATTTTTACCTGTGGATGAATTCGCGCTTCAAAATTGCGGTTCCCGGAAAGCACAGAAGCTACCGCCAGGTCATGTTCTTCAATTGCCTTGGCAATATAAGGAGGTAGTGGTCCTGAATTGCCAATGCAGGAAGTACAACCATATCCAACAAGGTGAAATTGCAAGGCCTCGAGGTCATCAAGAAGGTCTGCCTTTTCAAGATAATCTGTAACCACCTTAGAGCCCGGAGCCAGCGAAGGTTTTACCCAAGGTTTTATATCCAAACCATGTTCACGGGCTTTCCTGGCTACCAATCCAGCGCCAATCATAGCAAATGGATTTGACGTGTTTGTACATGAAGTGATAGCAGCTATAACAACTGCACCGTCTGCCACCATAAATTTTTCATGTCCAACATTTACCCAAACCGTTTTCATTCCGTTGATTAGTTTCTCCTCAATTTTTGTTTCGGGAGGCATTGGCAAGGGTGGCTGAACAGGCTGACTTCCACCTTCAGCGTACCAACGGGTCAATTGTTCTTCCGGTTGACTATATTTTCGGCCAAATGACTGGTCTAAAAGTGCGATGAATGTTTTTTTAAAATTTTTCAAAAGAATTTTATCCTGTGGTCTTTTTGGCCCGGCAATGGTCGGTTCAATTGCAGAAATATCCAGCGTTACAGTATCGGTATAATCAATACGCTCAGCTCCGGTTCGCCATAACATGTTAGTTTTGCAATAATCTTCCACTAATTTGACGTGTTCTTCAGAGCGATTGCTTTTACGCATATATTCCAATGTCATGTCATCAACAGGAAAATAGGTAATGGTGCAACCAAATTCGGGGGACATATTGCTAATAGTTGCCCGGTCGGGTACAGAAAGATGACCAAGACCCGGACCAAATACTTCCACAAATTTTCCAACCACTCCGTACTTTCTTAAAAGTTCTGCAATTGTCAGTACCAAATCTGTAGCCGTAGAACCCAATGGAAGCTTGCCAGTTAACTTCAGTCCTATTACTTCTGGCATAATAAAATAAATGGGCTGTCCTAAAATGGCAGCTTCGGCCTCTATTCCTCCAACACCCCATCCCACTACGCCAATACCATTTACCATTGGGGTATGGCTGTCTGTGCCAACCAATGTATCAGGGAAAACCTCTCCGTTGCGTTCAATAACCCCTTTCGAAAGGTATTCAAGATTAACTTGGTGGCAGATACCCATCCCAGGTGGGACTACTTTAAAATTAGTGAATGATTTTTGCGCCCATTTAAGGAATTGATAGCGTTCTTTATTCCGCTTATATTCTTCATCCATGTTACGACCGTAGGCATATTGTGTTCCGAAATAATCCACCTGCACAGAGTGATCAATAATAAGATCAACCGGTATCAATGGGTTTATTTCATCCGGGTTTTTTCCCTTTCGCGCCATTTCGGCCCGAAGTGAAGCAATATCAACCACAGCAGGAACGCCGGTAAAATCCTGCATCAATACCCGGGCAGGCTTGAATGGAATATCTTTGGTTGAGCCTGAAGGTTTCCATCTGAGAAGGGTCTCAATATTTTCTATGGTCACTACAAAATCATCAAAGTTCCGCAATGCATTCTCTAATAAGATACGAATAGAAAAAGGCAGCTTATCAATATCATAACCTTGTGTCTGAAGTTCCCCAAGGCTATAATATGTGAACGTGCCATTTTTAGTACTTAATAACTTTTTGATTTTGTATAGATCGTTCGACATGATAGATATTTCGTTTTTTGCCGGATAAGAACGGTTTGATATTAATTAGAAGATCTTAAAGGATGTTTTTTATCGTTAGAATCTCAATACCTCTTTGATAACAATTGCTTCGTTATGTTCTTCATCTTTTGCGCCATAAACCAATGTAACAGTTGCATCTTTTAGTTCCTTTTTCAAAAGTTTTATTTTTTCTTTCTTGTCTTTAAGCTCAAACCGATACCGTTTTTTGAATTCCTCCCATTTTTCCGGATCGTGATGAAACCATTTACGAAGTTCTGTGCTGGGGGCAATATCCTTCAGCCATAAGTCTATATCAGCTTTTTCTTTTGTTAAGCCACGTGGCCACAGTCTGTCTACGAGAATACGCAAGCCGTCTTCCTTTGCTCGTTTTTCGTATACTCTTTTGAGCTTAACTTCCATGACGTTGTAACAGGTTAATTTTTTAAAGTTTGAATGTCAAAAACTTACAATGAACATTAAAGTTCAGGGTTTCAATGCCGTTTTATCTTCCGCTAACACTTCATCATAAGACTTATTTTGCAAATCTTTATCAAGAACATATATTGCTTCTCCGCTTGCATTTGCGCCGCCGGCAATTTTTATTTTATTCAGAAGATTTAACGCCATTGCTTCTTCTTCAGTTTGTTCTTTCACAAACCATTGCATAAAATGCCACGTAGCCCAATCTTCTTCTTCAAAACTAATTTTTACGATTTTATATATACCTCGGGTATTATCAACTTCATGGTTAAATATTTGCTCAAAGCAATTTTCGATATTTGATGGATCTTCGGAAGGTGCAGGTATAGCTTCTATTTTTACTTTTGCGCCTCTTTCCAGAATAAATTCCAACAATTTCATCATATGGTTTCGTTCTTCATTCGCATGTCGGAACAGAAAATTGGAAATGCCTCCATATCCCTGATCCGCTGCCCAGCCTGCATATGAAAGATAAATTTGAGAAGCATGGGCTTCTTTCGTCATTTGAGCATTGAGAGCTACCCGAAGGTCTTTTGAAAGCCTATTCTTTTCCATTTTGATGCTTTATTTTTAAAATAAAATTTGATACATTATTTGCAATTGATTTTTACTAACCCAGCCAAGCCAGTTTTTTTGCGTCCTCAGTTTTTTGTTAAAAGCATAGGCTAAAAGAAGAAAATGTAATCTACTCCTCTGCATTTTTTAAAAATATAATAGGGCAGAGCAATCTCCTGTAACCAGATCCGTGTACAATTCGTTTCTTCGTTTAACTCAATATTGGATATAATTATTACAAGTCTATTTGAGGATTCGCTTCCATTTTAATGACACTGGTTTCCGTTTTTATACCGGTTTATAATGAGGTAAATCTTTAGTTTTCCCGTTTTCACCCTTCTTTATATGTATAGGTAAAACCCCTGCCATTTCTCCAATTATATTCACCAATTCTGTACCTGCCGGGATAACAATTTTAGCATTTGAGCTTAAAGATGCTTCTACAGTTTCTAATTTTTTTAATAATTGAGCATTTCCTGTAAAGTACTTATCTGCTGCTTCATTCACTAACATAATCCCTTCCGCTTCTCCCTCGGCATGAAGCACCTTTGCCCGTTTAGAACCTTCAGCTTCTTTGATTTTTGCGCGCTTAACTCCATCGGCCACAGTTTCAGCAGCTGTAGCATAGTCAATAGCGGCAATCTTTTCGTTTTCCGCTTTGACGACCTTATTCATGGTTTCCTGCACATCCCTTGGAGGATCGATCTCTTTTAATTCAGTTCTTACGATCACTATGCCCCAACTTGCTGTTTCATTTTTAAGGGTGTTGTGGGGTTCAGAATTTATTTTCCCTCTTTCACTATTTGCAGATCGCAATGTTAGTGTTCCAATAATATTTCGAAGTGTGGTACGGGCAAGGTTAACAATCTGCAATTTGTAATTGTTCACATTGTACTGGGAGCTCTTTACACTTGCCTCTGTTTCGATAACTCTGAAATAGACCTGAGCATCCACACTACCATTCAAGTTGTCGTTTGTAATGATCTCTTGGGGTTGGGCATCAACCATTTGCTCCGTTATATTTACTACATAAATCTTATCTATGAACGGAATTACCCAGTGGAATCCTGGGTTAGCAAATTTGTAATATCTACCAAGCCTTTCAATCAGACCGCGATGAGTAGGCCTGACGATTTTAATGCCGAGAAAGAACAGGATGAGGGCTACTACGCTACTAATTAATAGAATTTGTGTTTCCATGTTATTTTTTTAAAATTGCTTATGGCAATTGTGAATGATCTGTTCTGTTTAGAACTTTTCTTTTATAACCATGTTGGTATCAATACTTAATTTTTTCAAATAATTTTCAATTGCTTGCATCATAGGTTCGGGCCCGCATAAGTATATCTTCTTTCCATTGTCCGAAATATTTTCTCTCAGTAAATCCAGCGTAATATGTCCGTGCCCATAACCTTTCACATTTTCCTCTGAAAGAACTTTAATAAAGTGATTGCCTAATAGATTTTGGAATTCCTCTTCGAGAATTATATCGGCTTTAGTCTTGTTTGCAAAGAGTAACGTGTTGTTACCAACTTCATGTTTCAATTTTAGAAACCTGAAAATGGAAATAAAAGGTGTAACGCCTGCTCCTCCCGCAATAAAAACACCTTCGCCCCGGTAGCCAATGGATCCGAAAACTTCGTGTAAAATCAGTTCGTCGTTTCGTTTCAAGTTCAAAAGCTCATTAGTAACTCCCCTATGGGAAGGATAGGTTTTAATGGTGAACTCCAAATATTGATCCTCCGGTAGACAAGTGAAAGTAAAAGGTCTTGGTTTATTATCCCATCCATTTTTATTTATAGAAACTTCAGTAGCCTGACCAGGGCTAAAAGAATACCCAGCAGGTTTTTCAGTTACAATTTTTAATACATCATGTGTAACATTATCAATTGACTTTACTTTTACAGGATTATTCGACATTTCATTTTTTTTGAATTCAGCGCTTTACAATTGAACTGGTGATTGTCAATAAAAAAACCGTCTCCTTAATAGCTAATACACTATGTGGAATTTGTTCATGCAAAACCAATATCTGACTCTCAAATAGTTCAGTTGTTTGACGGTCTGTCTTAAATTGCATGTGCCCTTCCAATACTTGCACGCTAATAACGCCATTGGCAGTATGCCTTGCCATTTCAGTTCCTTTATGCAAAGCAATTAGGACAATTCTGAGGCCGTCAGTTTTGAAAATCGTAATCGCATTTCGTTTGCTGTCTTCCCAAGAACTCTCTTCTTTAATCTGTTTCAAAAGACGTTTCAAGTCAACTTCCACTTGCTGTGCATCAATTGTTCGATTGCCCTTGGGGCGTTGTGGCGTTGAATCATTATGTTTCCCTTCCATACTTTTCAATTAAATTGTTTTACAAATAAAAATCAAAGCAAATCTCAAATTCTATGGCAGACCTCTACTGAGCCTCAGTGAATGCTTGTCGGTTGTGGTAAGATCTCCTTTTGCCCAAAATGTATTAATCATAGCTTGTGGTTATTTTTTTTCCTTTCTATAGCTTTCATGATCGCCTGATAAGCCACATTAAATTTTTCAATTCCATCATTTTCCAACTTTTGGGTAATCTCATCAAGATCAATACTTGCCTTTTTTAAACTTTCTAAGGTTTCATTTGCGTTATCTATATTATCTCCTAAAGAGTTTTGAGCCGTACCATGATCCTGAAACGCGGCCAAAGTTTCCAGCGTAATGGTGTTTATAGTTTCGGCTCCTACCAGGGCATCTACATATTTTACGTCACTAAAAGCTGGGTTCTTACTGCTGGTGCTTGCCCATAAAAGATGTTGTCGTTTCGCACCATTATCTTCCAGGGATTTAAATCGTGGGTTGGTAAAAGCATTTTTGTACATCTCATAAGCCCTTTTAGCAGAAGCAATAGCTACCTGTCCTTGTAATCGGCTAAGCCCTCTTTTTTCTAACAGTGGATCAACCATAACATCTATTCGGCTGAGGAAAAAGCTGGCGACCGAAGCAATTTGCTTAATCGGCTTACCTACTCTAAGTCGGTCTTCAAGACCAGATATATAGGCATTAACCACTTGTTGGTAACGGGGTAGACCAAATAGCAGCGTAATGTTGATGTTAATACCTTCGCTTATACATTTTCTGATAGCTGGTAATCCCTCCTGAGTTGCTGGAATTTTGACCATTGCATTTTGTTTGCCGATTTTCTGCCATAGTTTTCTTGCTTGTTTCATTGTTCCTTCGGTGTCATGTGCGAGATAGGGTGAAACTTCAAGACTTACAAAACCATCTTCTCCTTCCGTATTATCGTAAACTTTTTTTAACAGGTCCGCAGCTCGTTGAATATCTTTGACCGCAAGACTAAAGAAAATTTCTCCATCGTCTGTTTGCGTTTGAGAAAGAGCTGAAATGTCCTCGTCAAAATCTGAACTTGTGCTGATTGCCTTTTCAAAAATGGAAGGGTTGGAAGTAACGCCACTGATGCCAGTCTCTTCAATTAGTGTTTTTAATTTTTCTGAATCCATAATATCACGGTCGAAAAAGTCGAGCCAGATGCTTTGACCTAAATCTCGGATTTTATTTATGTTGCTGTGTGTCATACTTAATTTTTTTATTTCCTTATCCTATAGACTTATATTCATTTAGCTGTTTAATATCGATTTTGTCTTACTATTACAGATATCTTATTTCTCCAATTTGCCTGATCATTTGATTTGTAAACCCCCATTCATTATCATACCACACCATGATTTTTACAAGGTCGCCGTCTACTACCCTGGTCATGTTTGTATCGACAATGGAAGCAAAAGGGCTTTGGATGATGTCCGTAGAAACTAGTGGGGCGTTTGAAACAGCTATCACTAACCTATATCTGCTCGTTTTTGATTCCTGTATTAAGATGTTATTGATTTCGTCAGGGGAAGTATTTTTCGCCGCTAAAAAAGTAATATCGGAAATAGATCCCACAGTTATTGGTGTCCGCACCGCAATCCCATCAAACTTGCCCTCTAAATCAGGTAATGCCTTAGAGGTGGCACTTGCAGCACCAGTGGAGGTAGGTACCAGATTGATTCCGGCAGCACGTCCCATTCTCGGATCTCTTTTTGAAGGGGCGTCCACCAAAGTTTGAGAAGCAGTGTATGCATGAATTGTATTTAGTATGGCTTTTTTTACGCCAATGCGACGATGCATTATTTCCATGATCGGAACAACATTGTTTGTAGTACAACTGGCACAGGAAAAAATGGAAGTGTTACCGTCAGCGGTATTTACTCCATGTATTACTGTAGGAGTGTTTTTGCTTTTTGTGGGTCCTGATATTACGACAGTTTTTGCGCCTGCATATATATGCTTTTCTGCATCTTCTCTATTTGTAAAAATACCAGTACTTTCTATGACGATATCAATATCCAGTTTTTTCCAGGGAAGTTTTGCCGGATCCTTTTCTGAAATAAATGAAATTTCGTCATAGCCAACATATAGAACATCGCCGGAAATCGTTATTTCGTTTTTGTACTTTCCATATGCACTGTCATAGCGGAGTAAATAGGCTGCATTTTCAATACTCATCAGATCATTGATAGCGACTAGTTCCAGGCTGGGAGTATCCATAATTATTTTCAATGCGGCTCTACCGATCCTACCGAAGCCATTTATTGCAATTCGTTTCATTTTGTGCGCTTTTATGTTACTGACTCACGTGATCCTATGTTAATTGTTATGATTTGTTTTCATCTTTTTGTTTACTAAGGTTATTAAATAGTAGAGTATTTAATCTGGAAAAGGTTACAATTACTTTTGCTTTCGAAGAATTAACAGATTTATCCCATATCGTTGCATGAGCCATGTGGTTTAGGTTTAAATATCATCGTCTTTACTTTAATTTTATAACACTTGTAATTTCTGTTCCTCAACCTTTTCATCCAGCTCTATCGCCTTCACGAACAAAATATTATTCTCAATGCAAATGTGCCTTATTAAGTCATCTTCGAATTGTCTCATTATTTCAAACAGGAATTTGTAGGACACGCAGCCATCCACAGGAATCATGTAATTACTTGTAAGAACGCGAAGGAATCTCAAATCTTTAAATGTTGCTTCATGATCTTTCTTCATTGCAGTTATTGACTTTTTTATAGACCAAAATCCGGAATTAGTTGTTAGATCACTCGCTTTTGGTAGTTCAAGCAATTGCAGAATATTTTTAAACAGAATATCCTCCTCCATTTTAAAGTGAGATAATAAATCATCAAAAAGCAAAAAAAGAAATGCAGTTAATTTTTGTAATTCTGGATGCTTTGCTCCATGCTTGAATGAAATTTTTTCTGCCAGATCATAAATAGTGATAATGTTGTCTTTTGCACTTTTGTGATAGTTTGTGACCATGTATTCAATAAGTGAATCAAGTTTCCATTCATCCAATTTTTCGAACTTTTCGATGTTTGCTTCGCTCGTTTGCTCCATTTTCGAATGTGCAGTTTCAATATTTATTTCACATCCAATGTGTTGCTCAAGAGTGCTATCCTCATAGCAACAGCCAATTCCGAAATTTCTAAATATTCCTTCGTTGAAATAATTTTGTGGGACGATTGGTATTATATCCATAAATATTTTATTAATTATTAAAATTGAAATAGAATTGCATTGACTTAGTTACCGAATGGGAAAATGAATATCTACTTTTTTTGTACCAAAAGTTTATAGATAAACCGGCTATGAATTCCTAATCGAAAAGCGTTAATAGTAAGGTGGCCTATTCATAATAATCCACCTAGTTGAATGCGGTTCCTCAAAACGAATTCGCAGAACTAAAAGAGTAGTTACCGCCTAATGTGATTAATTAAAATGCAATTGAAATATTAGGAACTACCAAAACATTTGGTAAAAAATAACCCAAGACTTTGAAGGTTAGCCTTGGGTGAGAGTATTAAAGTCTTTGAAAGTCGAGAAGTAGTATAATTTAATGCAAAAAGGGAAAAATTCTGTAAATGAACAGGTGTAGCAGTCCCTGGTATTAAGTACAAGGTGCTTCTCGAAGGAACTTAAAAAATTATTTGAAACAATACCATTCATTTACTCAAATGTACTACGAATCTTTGATTAACTTCCGGGAAGTTGAAACATTGTTATAGTTTTTTGATTTCAATTAGCCTTTTGACGTCACCGCGTCTCAGCATCAGATATATTGTCAAAGAACTTTGTACCGTTACTAATTTCATCTAACATGAATGTTTTGCCTTCTTACATTTAGACCAAAGGACTTGATCCCTGAGTACGGTAATATTCAATCTTATTTTGAAACATTTCGGCCATTTTTTCTGCTCTCCATTTTGTCTCCCTTGCCTTATTACCTATAAAAAGTTTGTCAATAGTGGAAACAAATAGTTCAATCCATTTTGTGAAATGAATATAATTTATTGGAAGCTTCGCATGTGGGGGGAAGGGACTTCCTTTATAGGCGGGCTTGCCAAATAAAACGGTTTGCCAGAATGCGTACATTTTTTCAAGATGCTGAGGCCAGTTTTGAATTTTTTCGTTGAAGACAGGGGCAAGTAATTCATCTTGCCTTACCTTTTCATAAAAGCCATCCACGAAGAGTTTAATATCTTCCACTGTCATTATATCTTGCGTCGGTTCCATATTAATAGTTTGCTTAAAATGCAGCAAGTATCTGCATAATTTTTGTTTCCTTTCGAGTTAGTAATATGAGAGATGGTTGCGTTTGTTGCAACCTCCTCAACTTTATATACTTGCCAATCTTTTTTATTTTTCATTATTACTAGTATTGATTTTCAAAATATCCATTTTTTTAGCCTCCCTTTCACCGAGTTGTAGGTGATCGTTCGATTTATACTTATTATAGATTTGTTCATATGTTGACTTAAATTCATCATTTAATACTCCAAAGTGTTCGTTAAAACAAATCAGGCTTCTCATAAACCTTGCGCATGTGATATCTTTAATGTTTTCAAATTTGAATGCCTGCATAATTCTTGCTAGCTCATGTATAATGTGTTCTTGAAATTTCCTCAGATCTTTCTTTAGAAAAATATTCCTTCTTAAATGCATTGAATGATTGATCGCATTCGGAACAGTTGAGTGAACCATTTGAGCCCCAAAAGCAAATGCTTTAAGCAGGTCAAACCCAGAAGTGATTTTTTGCTCTCCAATGATTAAAATATGCTTATTCAGCCTATAATGTTGCAGCGTTTTTGAACTAGTTTGTAATGCTTCGTACATGGGCAAACATTTCTTAGAACTTTTGTTTATCTGGACAGGTTTATTTTCGTAATCCTCGCCTTCCACAATAATGAAATCTGGATATATTTCGGATTTTTTAATTGCAAAGCATATTTTATTAAATTCACTGTCATCATGTATTAATGTGCGAAGTCCTATTGGTTTTCCTCCTGATAGTTTTCTCAATGTCGAAAGAAAAGAAATCATTCCGTCTGCATCATAAAAAGTTGAAAACCTGTGAAGAAAGCTGTTTTGTGAACCTATATTTTCTGACTTTATCGTTGAACAATAGTCTGATACCATAATACCCTCCATCTGTTTGTTAGAAGTAAGATTGAGGACTATCAATTTTGTCTCGGACTTCCGTGCCTGTGTTGAAAATTCCTTAGCGTCGAAGCTTTTCTGTTCTGGATTAGTGCTACTCATGCCTGCGGGTTCAAGCTGCAAAAGCAACCCACCATCGAAAAACTCATAAAAGCGAATACTGCTTTCATACAAATTGTCCGGTTGTTTATAGTTGGAACTGGTAAAATCGGATATCGCATTTGCATTTGCATTTGTAAGAGGGAATGCAATATCAAAAACTCCTGTTTGAAATGGTAGTTTGCATTGACTGTTTCCAATAGTAATTTTGAGGCTCTCTTCAAGCGCTTTGTTCAAGGTGATTGAGCCATTCCGCTCTGATCGAGTTCGGATAAAGGAAATATTAAATGTTTGGTTTTGATTTTTTATGCGTCTACTCCGAAAGGATTGAAGTAAAATATAAATTATTATCTGGAGTAAACCTATAGTCAAAGACGGAAGAAGGTTTTTGTATGCAAGCCCCACAATAAAGTTTAAACTATTTAGGCATAGGATAAAGAACATAGGATTTTTGCGAAATGAAAGATTTTGTTTTGAATGCATGGTCTATGGTTTTATGTAGCTTTGAATAGCCCAAATCATTAATGAGGCATCGGGTCAATTAATCTAGCTTTTTTGTTGAAACCCTTAGTAGGGTTTCCGGTAATTCAAAGGCTAACTAAAATGTCTCTTTGCAAGTTGTTTTGACTTTTTTCTCCGCAGTATTTTTTGCAACGCCTGTACGGCTTGGGAAATTGACTTTTCGTAAACCTTACTATTCTTTTTCACGAGTGGATCATTGCCTTGTATAGCTAATCTGATTTCACATGACCTATTTGCATTTCTACGTTCGTCTTCTTTGCGAAGAGTCACGCTGGCATTTTCAATAGTTTCATTTTGTCGGTAGAGTTTGGCTATCTTTTCATTTATAAAAGATTTTAGTGCAGAACTTATTCTGAAATTTATTGTTTGGATAATGATCTTCATTTCTTTGAGGTTTTAGAGTTTTAAATATTTGATGAAGCCTGTGTTTAAAGAGCTGCGACTTTTTTTACAGCGAAGTTACTTAAGAAATAAATAATAAAGGACAAATTTGTCCTTTATTATTTTATTTTAGTAAATTGCATGCAATATCGGAGTAGCCGATGCACTTACTAGGCTAAGTGGTAAATGGTAGGTCGTATCACTTATTTGTCATTTAATGCTGAATTTATGATTAAGCAATTAGAGAAATTAACGATTGGTGAACATGTATTGTTATACAAAGCGGCCGTTTTTGTATCAGTATTGGCTTCATGTTCTTTTAATTCGATAAATGAGAAACAAAAGGCAGATGCAATCAAGTTAACACATTTAAAAAAATACGCTGCGCTTCTTTTACTTACCCTTTATTACATCGAAGTAGAAGAGAAATTTCAAAAAATGTTTGGGGACATTATAGCTGAATATTCACCATTCGATGAAAAGAACCGAAATGAGTTGAAGGAAGAAATAAAAAAATTAAATTTTATTATTAACAAACTTGACATAAAGTATGGCAAAAGATTGCATACTAGTCTTGAGAAGTACGCCAAACATGTAAAAAGAGCGAACAACAACATATTTCATGATTTTGTGTTTCCAATGCAATTAATGGCTTAAATGAATAGATTTTACTCATAGACATCAGAATGAATCATTAAACAATTGATGTACGCTAAAACATATCATTATGAAGAAAATACTTATTGCTCTGGATTTTGACTCCTCTGCTCACAAAATAGCGGAAATCGGATATGCTTTGGCTGCAGCTATGAAAGCAGAGGTCATCTTATTGCATGTGACTTCCGAGGCGAGCTATTATTCATCATTTAACTATTCACCGATAACCGGCTTTGGTATTTTTAGCAATGAGGATTTAGTGGAAAAGGATACAGTAGTCGAACTAAAAAAAATCGCTATCAATTTTCTGAAAAACATTCAGAAGAGCTTCGATGAAAGAAACACTTATCTAGTTGTGGAAAATGGACGTTGTGCTGAAAACATCCTCATGGTATCATCTGAATCAGGTGTCGATATGATTGTAATGGGTACTCATGGGAGAGGAGGATTAAAAAAAATGTTATTGGGAAGCGTCGCAGAAGAGGTTTTGCATCACAGTTCAATACCATTGCTAATCATTCCAGTAAAAAATATTTAGGCATAGCTGTTCCTATTTGTGTCACGAAGCTTTGCTGACAAACTTAATTTTTCTTAGTATGTCGATTATAAAACTAAAAAGGGCTTATGACTGTCCATCAAAGGGTGATGGTTATAGGATATTGGTAGATAGATTTTGGCCAAGAGGACTCACCAGAAACGAGGCAATGATAAATGAATGGGCGAAAGATTTGGCTCCGACAGAAGTGCTAGGAAACTGGTTTGACTTTGATCCCTTTTACTGGGAGGAATTCAAAAAGAAATATTTAGCAGAACTAAAACGCAACAAGGAGATGGATGATTTTATAGAACGTCATAAACGCAAGCAAATAATAACATTTTTGTATAGCACAAAATATGACAAATTAACTCATGCGTTGGTGCTAAAACAATTTTTGGAAGGTGTGTATTATGCAATCTGAGAACAATACGATTATAGTTGCTTTTACTATGAAGGAAAACCTATATGTTGCCGAGTGCAAGCCAGCATGGCTCATTAATGTGCTTAATTTCAGAGCATTTACCGGTTCGAGGATTTGGAATTTGCTACGGCGGAGAAAGTTGTGGGACTTGCGGTGTAGAGATTCGCGAGGCCCACACTAACACCAGGAAATTCGTTTTATCTTGTGAGATTCAGTTAGATGACGAACTGGCAAATAAAACAGTCAATATTCTGTAAATGATTATGGCCAAATTTTTAATTTATAAACGAATTCATGTTTTCAAAGACCTGTGAATATGCGATGCGGGCAATGATGTTTATTGCCCAGAAATCTGATACTGGACTTAAGGTAGGAGTAAAGGAGATTTCTAAGGGAATCGTTGCCCCAGAACAATTTATTGCAAAAATTTTGCAGCAGCTAAACAAGAAGGGCCTTGTACAGTCTACTAAAGGCCCTAATGGTGGGTTTTTCCTGGATGAATTATCAAAAAAGCACACTGTGGCGGATATTGTAAGTGCAATCGATGGCGATAAATTATTTATTGGTTGTGGAATGGGTCTGAAAAATTGTTCGGAAAAAAAACCATGCCCTCTTCATGATGAATTCAAGGTTATACGAAAGCAAATTCACGATATGCTGAAATCAAAAACAGTTGGAGAGTTCAATGAGGGTTTGACCCAGGGTCTGAGGTATTTAAAGAGATGACCTAATCTTTAGCCAACCTGGAAACATGTAAGATTATAAAACGAAATTTATGCTTTCAAGATCATACACAATACAATTTGTAGGCACTTACGACGACAGGGACTACACGCTGAGAACCTTTGAAAATGAATACCGGAACCTGATGGTGTTACTTAAGGATAAAATCGGACCTGATGACTTTGGCCAATGCGGAGGAATGGGAAGGTGCGGAACTTGTATGGTGAGGGTTTCAGGATATAACAAAAATGTAGTACAGTTTGGAAACGAAGAAACTACCCTTAAGAAATTGGGCATTTTCGAGTCGGACGTTAGACTATCCTGTCACATGCATGTTAATAATGATCTTAACGATATCACCATCAGCATTTCTGGGTCTTAAAGCGAGCAATGAATCTCCTTGTTAGTGTTTCTAAATTTAGGTAGTATTATGGATTGTCGAGTTACATTGAAAAAAAATGAAAATTTTTTGGAATTACTTGAAAATTGCCTGAGTTCAGAGGATAAGTAAACTTGTTGCTGGATGACGGAGGAATAAGTCGTGCGAAAAGATGATAAGATTAATACAAACTCATCGTAATATCCATCTGTTGAGATGGAAGATGAATCGAAAATAGCGCTTAAGACGATTGTTGCTGTAAAAGATTTTTTTTAACTGAATATGCGGAGTGATAAAATCTCTGGAATGAAATGTAACCTATAAGCACTACCTGCTCTAAAGGAGAACCTCATCTAATTATGATTAGGTTGCCTTGAATAATTTTATAACCGATAAATATTTACATATGCAGAACGTAGTTGAACATGTAGAAGTGGAATCAGAATATTGGATAATAGCGAAAATATTAAGTGGAAACGTCACTTCATTTGAGATTTTAGTAAAGAGATACAATTCGCTTCTGTATAAAATTGCCAGAAGTTATGGCTTTCGCCATCATGATGCTGAGGATTTGATGCAGGATACACATGTTGCTGCTTATATGGCTCTTAGCAAGTTTGAAGGTCGTTCCTCGTATAAAACATGGATTTCCAGAATCATGATTAATAATTGCCTGTATAAACTGAAATATGGATACCATAAGAATGAAATCTCTACCGAGCAAGTCCATGAATTTAATAATCCGACTATGTATTTAAAAGCAACTGGAAATAACACTGATAAAATGTTACTCTCTCATGAATTTACTGATATTTTGGAAAAGAGCCTCAGTGATATTCCTTTAACTTATCGGACCGTCTTTGTATTAAGAGAAGTTGAGGGATTCTCGGTAGCAGAAACTGCCGACATTTTAAATATTACCGACATTAATGTAAAGGTCAGGTTAAATCGTGCTAAAGTGATGCTTAAAAATCAGATAGAACAATCCTATTCACGTACCGAACTCTATCCTTTTAACCTTATTTATTGTGATGCTATTGTGCGTAGAGTTTTTGAAATAATCGGTACGTTTTGAATTGGTGCATGATTTATAAATTAGGACTTCATTTCTAGGATGTTCTCGTAGTACACTCTTTGAAAGTTGTAGTCCTTATTAGCTCTTTTAGATACTACATTCAACAATCAATATTCGCTCTTCATGATGGTTCATCTTTATAAATCTTTTATCTAAACTATTCAATTTGAAAACCTTGCCGAATGATCAGTATGACTATCTTTAAAAGCACCCATAAAAGAAATGCATGCCGGATAACAAACTCATTGGACAAGTAGTTTGCCTTTCATGACAGGGTGAATTGAACAATAATAGTCTGCGTTCTCACTTACTACCAGACTAAAAGATTGGCCGGTGGACAAGGGGGATGAGGTCCAGGCCTTATTAGTTTCTTCAGTTACATCATGCACAAGTATATCTCTGTTTATAAAGACTATTGTATCCCCTCGATGTACTATAAGCTCCGAAGGTTGAAATTGCATTGCTTTTATCTCAACCAAATACGACTTTGGATTTGCGTTTTCCGGAGCTTGGGAACAGTTTTCCAAAAGAATTATGGAAAACAATAGAAGGACCCCATTTTTGATTATTGATAAACGGTTCTTCATTTTTAATAATTTTTTTGTAGCATTTCTGCATGCATGAGATGGGCTTTCAATGCAGGCAACACGTTTTGTAAAAGCCCTTTTAACTCCTGGTTTTTACTTTGAGGTATCAAAAGACCATCCACAGCGCTGATTACTGCCTTGTGATAGGCTACTTCATTATCTATATAGGCCTTGTTAAATGCTTTTCCAGATTTTGAACGTAATATCTTTTTTGTCTTTTCGGCATCAACCAATAAACTTTTACTTACAGCATTATCTTGCGGGGTTATACCCAGCTTTTTGACCAGCGCTACCGCCTGAGCAATTACTGCCTTGTGATCACGATCCATTGTTTCAGCAAATTTTATGACTGCTGAGTCCCTGGATTTCTGCTTTGCTATTTGCGCGTAGTTAATATCAATCTGGTTCGCGACAACAGCAACAGAAGCTATCTCAGCATCAGAGAGTTTAGGTTTGTCTTGAGCAATAGCAGACACCAAAAACAGGCCGCAGCACATGATTATGCAAATGCACTTTTGAAAATATTTCCTTGTTTCCATTTTAGTTATTTTAGAATAAATTAATAGCGTTCACATTTCAATAGAGTAACAAACAACATAAAGGTTACATCCCGTCCTTCTTTTTTTAAGATCCTTGATTATTTGCCGCTTCAATTACGTGGGGGGACTACCACAAATAAATATTTTTGGAGTGGAAAAATGGAAGATAAACCCGTAAGTTTCATAATTTACCTTGGCGCTAGTCGACATTATTGCAATACTATTCTGGAAAATTTTAAGTCGGATTTTAAATCCGGATGAGATCATCAAATGCACCTTGTTAATGTCTAAGGGAAGTAAGCTTTTGATTTATGTGACTTACAAAACTAGTTGCGTACTTGAAGAATCTTGATCGGGGGTGCAGTATTTCCTAAATCGAATGTTTTCAAAATAACGCACAGTATTTACGAGATTAGCGTGATGATTCAAATACTAATCAACCGGGTAATATGCTGATATGTTGCCTTTGCCTACTTCGCTCGAGGTGCTTATCCATCATATTGAACAATTTATTTAAGCAATTTTTTTTACGCTGCTAGTAATAAATTTAGAAAGGCTTGCCTCCCAAAACTTTGCTTTTTGTTCCATCTCTGCTAATTGGTAGATGTGGTTTTTGCTAAAATCAAAAAAAGGCATTTCTATTTTTCTCTTTTCATCTTTAAATTCAAATAGGAGTACAACTTTTTCAAGGTGCTGTTCGATTACCGGCTTTCTTGAAGTTCCAATATTAGTAGCCTGATATATTTTTTTAACATTGCAAGCTTTGACATCTTGAAGATTGATGATTGTATGGTCATAATCATCCTCGTTGCTTTCCAGGATCAAGAGTTTTTTATTTAGCCCATCGAGCCCGATGATTCTATCATGGAGTAATTCCTGACTTATGAATGACATATTGCTTTCAGTGCCCGCATGGTTAAACTGGCTCAATATTTTTTCTTTTTTGTTCTTTTGGTCGTTATTGCTGATATAAACTAACACTAATATGATAGCAGCAATCGAACCTATTATAATCAAGGCAATGGATACTGTTGACATAACGACGAGTTTTAGAATGATAAATGCGGTAAAGTATTTAGTGTTTTAGACAAAACCATTACGTCCTGACTAACAAACATAAATGAGTAAAATAGGGAAAGCGCAAATCCCAAGTCCTCTAAATCAGGCTTGGGTCGAAGTATTAAAATCTTTGAAATTGGAGTAATAAAAAAGCTGGACACAAAAAGGAATAAATTCAGGAAATGACCAGGTATAACTGTCGCTCATGTCAAGTATGAGATATTCAATAGAAGGAGTGATTGCAGTATATTTTATTTTACCTGTCATTTATACAAAATTACAATTTAAACTCAGATGTTTCGTGTATGCGATTAATAGTTGGTTAAAACATTTTTTCTCCCTACTTTTTGGCTAGTGCCATCAAAAGCCTTTTGTATATCAAAATTAAAGTGTTGATTCATTAAGGGTAGTGGGTTCTGTCTGGGGCGTAAAATCCTTACCATTTTTACTGTAGTCATAAGGCCACCTATGGACTTCAGGGATGTCGCCAGGCCAATTGCCATGGACTGGAATAATGGGGGTAGTCCATTCAAGAGTGTTAGAGTTCCACGGATTGGCATTTGTCACCTTTATTCCTTTAAAAATCGAATAAAAGAAATTAAAAACAAACATGAGGTTTGTAGCAAAAACAATGATGGTTACGATGGTGATCATTTTATTCAGGTCGTTGAACTTATTAAATGAGGTCCATACGCTGAAATCAAGATAACGACGCGGAACACCCGCAAGTCCCATGTAATGCATGGGCCAAAAAATCAGATAAGCTCCTATCAGGCTCACCCAGAAATGGATATAACTGAGAGTAGTATTCAAATACCGCCCAAACATTTTCGGAAACCAATGATATACGCCTGCAAAAAGACCAAAGAATGAAGCAACGCCCATTACCAAATGAAAATGCGCAATAATAAAATAGGTGTCGTGAATATGTATGTCAATTGTTGAATTTCCCATCCATATACCAGTCAGACCACCTGAAATAAATACACTTACAAAACCGATGCAAAACAGCATTGCTGGAGTAAAGCGGATGTTTCCCCGCCAAATAGTTGTGATCCAGTTAAAAACCTTTATCGCTGAAGGTATGGCAATCAACAAGGTAAGTAGGACGAACACAGATCCTACAAATGGATTCATGCCACTAACAAACATATGGTGTGCCCAAACAAGCAAAGCAAGAACGCAAATTGCAAAAAGAGAGCCTATCATGGCTACGTAACCGAAAATTGGTTTGCGGGAATTGACGCTCATAACTTCTGAAACAATCCCCATTGCAGGAAGAATAGCTATATAAACTTCGGGATGTCCCAAGAACCAGAACAAGTGCTGGTAAAGAATGGCGCTACCACCCTCATTGGAAAGTATTTCACCGTTTATTACAATATCAGAGAGATAAAAGCTAGTTCCAAGGTGGCGGTCAAATACCAATAAGATAAATGCGGATAATAAAACCGGGAACGACAACACTCCGAGTATTGCAGTAAAGAATAGACCCCAAATGCTTAGAGGGAGTCTATTTATGCTCATACCTTTTGTTCTCAAATTCAGAATAGTAGTAACGTAATTAATGCCTCCAAGCAATTGGGAAACAATAAACAGACACATGCTGGTGAGCCAGAGATCCATGCCGACTTTTGAACCTTGAGATGCCTGGCCTAGTGCGCTGAGCGGAGGATAAGATGTCCATCCCCCTGCTGCTGGCCCTGTGGCAACAAATAAAGAGGAAAACATCACGATACTTGAAAGAAAGAAGAACCAATAGGAGAGCATGTTGAGAAATGGAGAGGCCATATCACGCGCCCCCACCTGAAGTGGAATGAGGAAGTTTGCAAAGGTGCCGCTCATGCCTGCGGTAAGCACAAAAAAAACCATGATAGTGCCGTGCAGCGTTAGAAGGGAATAATATAATTCCGGCGTTATTCTCCCCCCGTGTGCAGCATTTCCGAAAATAGTTTCAAGAAAAGGAAATGTTTGTTGAGGGTAGGCCAACTGCAGCCGAAAAACAACGGAAAAAAAAGCGCCTATTATCGCCCAGATGATCCCTGTAATTAGAAATTGCTTCGCAATCATCTTATGGTCCTTACTGAAAATATATTTTCCGATAAAGCTTTCCTTTTTATGTTGGTGATGATCTGTATGCATAGGAACTTGCGTAAAGATGTTTTCTTGTTCGAATGGAATGTTTTCAGGTTTATATGATTGATCCATATCTACGTTGAATTATTTGGCTGCAGCGCAGGCCTGCATTGCTTTATTTACTTATCAGTGGCGAATTCATCGACACCGTAATACTTTGCCTTTAAGTTGACATTACGCCAAGCTCAAGGTAATCATTGAAACCTCCATCCTGCGTTAAGTCTTTACGGAAGTAGAATGTCATTCGAAACAATCTTTCCTTTCTAAAAGCTACGGGGTTCTTTTAAAATATTTATGGTTGTTTTTCATTATTTAAGAACAAAGTAAGTTTGTTTTGTAATAGAGGACAAATTTATCTTCTATTATTGTACTTTTGTTTTGATATGTAACTACATATAGCAGTTAGTTTTGGTTGTGCCCGCTGTTTCAACAGCGGGCACTTTTTTGATTTAGCTGTGTTCTCCATAATAAACACTTATGATCAAAAAGCAAATTGAGAAACTGCCATAATCATGAAAAACCTTTTTCCGCCAGATGTTCGCCAGAAAATATTGTCTCCCAGGTTGCAACCAAATAAAGACCTTCCAATAGGAAATAATACTGAAACCTTACATTTTCTATGGTCCGCTTAATTCGGGAAGCACTATCGTATATGAATAATTGAGTCGAGCAAATGTATCGAGATGATCAGCTTCTTCAATTTTATCCAAAAAGCAATGAAATTTTTTCTCGTTGAGGACACCTATATTTTTATTAAGGACATCTATCAAAAATTCACAGTTCTCTTTGGCAAGGATCAATATATCGGTGTGAATGTTACGCATAACAAATTGTTTTTTGGTGAGTAGATCATGCTGTGATATACATTGTATTGCAGCTTGTTTGAACGGTGGCAAGGGCTACTAACCAACGGCCTTAAATGCTTTATATGTGCGCCCATGATCTTGGAAATTGTCTTTCAAACGCACCTATAAAAGGTACCCAGACTCTATATAAATATTGCCTGGATATTTATGGACGTCAACTGTATTTTTCCAATGCAAAGCTTTTCTTGCTAAAGCTGGCAACTCACGTAGCTTATCTTGCTCTTCATCATAAAAGGAAAGCCTTACCTTGTCGGTGGGATTTCTTTTGTTCAGTAACTCCAGGTAAATGGACTTAATACATCTTTCAGCTTCATTTCGGACTTGGACAATTTTGCAATTACTTATTTGAAGTAAAGGAACACATACCTCTTGCCTGTTGTTGTCGCTATGATCAATAATCAAGAGCTTCTTGTTTTTTCTATCTAACCCTATTAGCTTGTGATTGATAGTGTCGTATTGTTCGATAATTAGTTTATACTCTCGTACAAGGCGATCATACGTGTTTACTATGCCAAGTTCTTTTTTTCTAATTTTCCTTTTTTCAAGAATTTTTTTACGAAGCGGAATAGCCATAAACCCTATTATTAATGCTCCAATTATATATTGTGTCATGACTTAATAGTTTAGTTGAATTATAAGCCAAATTGGTTTTGAACATCCATTATGGTAAATGTTGTTTTGCCGTAAGGAACTCTCCATTGTACTTTCTGTCCTTTTCGAAACCCTATGAGCGCTGTGCCGATAGGGGCCAGGATGGAAATTTTTCTTTCTTTTATGTCAGCTTTTTCTGGAGTAACTAATGTTATCTCCATTATTTTGTCTTTTTTTTCTTCTTTTACTTTTACTCTGGAATTCAATCTTATTACATCGGGAGGAAAATCCTCTATGTTTACCAGCGTGGCTTTTTTTAGCTCTGCTTCGAGGTCTTCGGCATTTCGTCTGTCGAATGAGCTTCTATTGAAGCGCCCTTTTACATAAGCAATCAGTAGTTCGAAGTCATCTTTTCGAAGTACAAGCTTATTTTTTATTTTTTTCATTATAATTATGATTAATGAAGGTTTATAGAATTGCAAACTGTTTTGTATAAGTTTCATTCAACAATTAATTTATTCCCCCCTGATGAATTTAAGTGCAAGCTCAATACCGAAACTGCAGCTCTATATTTTCGGAGACCGGCTAAATTCTTGGTATAATTTCAGCCGCGCTATTTTCGATACTACACTACACCGTATCGCATAAGGATCGCACTGGTCAATATGTAACCAGGCCAACTAATTTCTGAAGAAACTCATCTTCATTCAGTATAGTGCAATCCTGCACTTCGTTAAGGGCGAAATGATTACTTGTGAAACCCCAAGCCCTAAAACAGGTTAGGCTTGGGCTAGCTTTTTAAAGTCTTTGAAGTTGGAGAAGTAATAAAGATGGAGACAAAAAGGTACAAATTCAGGAAATGACCAGGTATAACAATCACTCATGTCAAGTATGACACACTTAGAGGAATGGGAAATAAGAATATGATTTATTTTACTTGGCATTTTTACAAACCTACAAGAATAATTCAAGAATTGATGCTTATCTTGTTTAATAGATGGTTAAATAATGTCGCGCCTCTTTTTCTCCACGAATTTTAAAAACAGAACTATTCTTTTCGAAGATCCAGGCAAGTAAAACTTAAAAAACGTTTGATTAGAAAAAAAATATAGCTATTGATTTTTGAATGGAGCCAATAAAATTATATAAAGTAGAATAGTAAATAAATTCCGTTTATCCGTGTAAGTAAGGAATTAATGATAATATTTGAATAGATTATTTTAAATGGTTGGGTCGATGAATTTAAAATGGCGAGTTCAGATTCAAGAGATTCGATTTTTCTCATGTTAACGGGATGTCTTTACATCCTGTTCTTTTTAATTAAAAGGAGATTGTATTTAGTTTTAAGTAAATTCCTATCCAGGCGGCTAACGATTGCTTGCAACCATTTAAGGCAGGCCACCAGGGTTTCTATTTAGTTACCCTGCTTTTTATGTGAACAACATCAAATGATTTAATAGTAATTTCTATGCTCCTTTAATTATCATTTTCTATTTTATCTATTTGAATTTATCATTTAAACTATATAATATATGGAAACCCTTTTATTGCAGGCCATCCAGATAGGAATCGTTAAGCCTCAATTAATAAAGGGTAGAACGAAAGCCATGTACTTGGAATCTGAAGTATTGAAAATTGAAAAAGGAAAACGAAAATAAACTTCGAACTAAAGTTGAATCAATTCATTTTCCGGTACAGGAATGAAATTTTCTTTTTTTCGGGTGATTTGTGCAACACATGACTGGCAATATTGAAGCTTTCACACCATTTACGAGCCCTTTTCTTGGTTTCTGAGTCGATGTAATGTTCTACATAATAGATATATTTCATCATAGCGTGGTTGCCTTTGTAAATATCGATGTAGGTAAACAGTTTAAATTTAAAAAATTCTTCTTTTAATTGTTTAAGGTCTTCCCTAACGATTTCAACTAGCGGTAAAGGAACAGGATTGGAAGTGACATTTTTTAAGTAGGAAGGAAGGTGAAAATGTTTCTTTTTTTATTTGCCGGAAGTGGGTTTAAAAATTCCGGATACCAACTGTTCAAACTTTTCCTGGTCCTGTTTTAATTCTATATACCGTTCCAAATCCACATTCCGGGTTTTTAATTGCCGGGCCAATTCCATTAATTGATCTTTAAAGAAATAAAGTGAGTGACCTCTTTTAAAATAGTGACTAAATTTAAATTCATTGATAATAAAAGTTCCAACTCGGCAAGGGGCTTTCTTAATGAATTTATCAATATCAATTTCCTCTACCCATTCGTTTCGTTCGGTAAGCAGCTTCTGGAATTCTTTAGAGGCCGTACCTCAAACAATCCCTATGGCATCCAGCTATTATTAATTCTGTAATTCAGAATTTTCCCAACTCTTTTTTATTGGGAATGGACGAATTAACCACAAGGGTTTTTATGTAATTCCAAAAGACTTGGAGCAATTGTATTTCAATTTGAAGTCTAATGTCAATAAAGAACAAAGTGTAAGTGTCTCTTTAAGCACAAATTCTGTAGATCGATTTTTCTGCAAGCTTTCGCTTGGAATTGGATCAGTAGTATTAGGGGAACGATTTAAATTAAGTGAGTCTGTGGACTTACTTCGCAAAGCTTTATGAGAGAAGAACAGCGATAATAGGAAAAAAGTACCTATTATGGGGAGTAATTTGTTATTTAATAAAGAGGACCGTCAACACCTGGATCAATATTTTTTATGGAATGGTGGACATTTATTCGCTATTATAGAAACAAGAGAGATTTTATTATTGTATTCCAGTTTTTATGAAGGGAATAGCTCAGTCATCCAGATTTCATATGAACCAGAACAATGGAGAGAAAATTGGTGAAGGGATCGTGTATGTGATTGTCCCTGGATTAAATAAAGCCGCAGGTCCTTTGGGTTTAAGTGAATTTTTACTCACAAAATTGGCGAAATTCCTTTTAAAGAATTATTGGATATAGAAAATGAAATGCAAAAATTTCAAAAACTGCCTCATTATAAAATTAATAATTAATTGATTCGATTGGTCTATTAAATTCTTGTTTGAAATATAACTATTATAAAAGTTATTGATTCGATTGTATTTCTGTTGTTTCTATATTATTAAGGATTTTCTTCCGGCCTGGGAATTTAGAAAGCCAATCTTGCATAGGTTTAGGTATTGATTGAAGTGTTCCCAGATCATTTGTATAATAACGAACAGCACTATTAACAATATCTATAAATCCACACCATAACATTCCAGTGGCATTTATTACTACAATTGATTCCATGATAGTTTACATGCCTTTCACACCAGCATCAATTACTGTTAAGGACTTATCATTGACATCTTGTGAGGAAAATACTTGTTGAAAATTATCTAAAAAATTGGGCAGGTATTTTCCAGTTAACCGTTCAATTTCGATCAAATCAATTTCATTCAGGTATCCTCTATCAATTACTAATTCTGATTTATGTTTATAACTTCCTGAAAATGGTGCACCCATTCCATGAAAAAATGAGCAATTAATTCCTTGTTCGATATCTATATACCACACATCTCTATCAATATGTCTTCTAAATATAATTTCGCAAGGTTTGTTATCAAAAGTATTTATTCTTGCATAAGCAGAGTGGGGTGTAGTAAGGAGAGCTTTTCATGCGACGTTTCCAGATCGGGCTCCATCATATATACTTATATCAAAGAAAAATGCATCTGAAGACAACCGATTAATATGAAGTTGACCTCCTCGTACTTTTGCTTTTGATTCCATTTCCCAAATTCCCCACCAAACGATTTTTTCTTTCGTATTATAAATGTTACTATAATAGGCTAAAGCATTTTTGAATGTATCTATTAGTTTTTCCTCTAGCTTAATTTTCTCATCCACTTTATTTAGTAGATTTGAATCCAGGTGATAAGGAAGAATGCGCCGACCTCTTAGATCAAAAGGCAATTTGTCCAACTCCCCAAAAGCTGTGTTTAGAACCATAATAATACGATCCCAACCTAGAATTGCAGTTGCAAAACCCAATTCATATAATACATTTGGGTTGGGTGTTTGCCTGCCAGAAGACTCCGGATTAATTATAGATATGTCGCAGACAAAAACATCTGATTTAGCAATCTTTCCTGTAATTGATTCTACAATTGATGGACTTCCAGGCATTCCATAAGTATGTCAATAACAGCATCAATATCAAATTCTTCATTTTTGAAAAATTTTTTTACGGCTTTTCCTAGAACATTTTGAATAAATGATCTATTCTGTTTAGGGTTCAAATCTGATTGCCAGGAATAAAATACAGTATAGTTCACGAATTATCGAATTAAGAAATGAATGATTTGTATTATGTTTTGCTTATTTCTAAGTTTTAGAATGATTTTAAATTATTCTAGTCAAATACTTAATACTGATAACAATTTATGTAGAAAGTAAAGATTTTGTTCCTTAATTTTTCATTTATTTACTGCAAGAAATTTAGTTTTGACTTACATAGATTTAAAATAAAAGGAATTTTTCGATCATTAAGGATCTTTAAATAATTAAATATGTTGGGGAATGAAATTGTGTTAATTCATTCATTATTTAGCAATCAGAAAGTTTATGCGCTATTGTTAGGTTCAGGTATTTCCAGACCTGCCGGAATTGCTACAGGCTGGGATTTGACACTTACTTTAATTCGAAGGATTGCTTTATTGGAAAAGAAAGATCCAGGAACTGACCCTGCAAAATGGTTTGTTGATTATTTTAAAGAAGAGCCTGATTATTCTAACATATTACAGCATTTAACGCTTACATCAGAAGAGCGACTTAATTTACTTAAACCTTTTTTTGAACCTACAGAAGATGAAAAGGATCAAGAATTAAAGCGACCTACCATAGCACATCGTAAAATTGCCTTGCTTATTCAGCAGGGTTATATTAAAGTCATAATTACAACAAATTTTGACCGGCTTTTGGAATCCGCAGTACGAGAACTAGGAATTGAGCCTACCATTATATCAAATCCAAATCAAATTGAAAGCGCCATACCTCTAATACATAGCAATTGTACTATCATTAAAATCAATGGCGATTACCTGGATACTAAATTTTTGAATTTAAAATCGGAGCTGAGCGGATATGATAATAGAATGGAAAATCTTCTTAAAGAAATATTTGAAAATTTTGGATTAATCAGTGTTGGATGGTCAGGACAATGGGATATAGCTTTAGTTGAATTATTGAGATCCAGTCATAAGTTCCGCTTTTCTACTTTTTTTACCTATTTAAATACTGTAAGTGATAAGATGCAGGAATTAGCGGAATTTCGGAATGCCAAACTAATTCAAATTAAAAACGCAGATCTTTTTTTTGATGAATTAACTGAAAACTTAGATGCATTATCTAAAAATATCTCAGAACCGCCATTGACGAAGGAGCTAGCATTAGCCAGGTTAAAGAAATATATTACAAAAGCAGAATATGAAATTCAGTTACATGATTTAATAAATGCACAACTTGAATCTGCATTTCAATTGGTGAATAGTGTTAATTCTAGTGTACCTGACATACCCAAAATCCTTTATAAAATAAAAAATGATACCAAGTCATTAGATACAATTACTGTTTTATGTATTCAAGGAGTTTATTGGGGCAGGGCATTCCATCATAAGCATTGGATCCGGATCTTAAAAAAATTATCCCATCCTTTGAAACAGGCCTTAGGGAGTTATGAAGTATGGAACAATTTACTCTATTATCCTTCTCTATATCTATTATATGCATTAGGTGTTTCTGCGATTTTAAGAAGAGATTTTAAGTTGCTTTTACATATTTACAATCTGACACCAAGAAATATCCATTCAGAAAGGATGGAACCTTTTCAAACCAATATTCATCCTTACTTACTGGATCCTAAATTATTAAATGAAGTTTTTAGCAATAAGCAATTTGTACCTATGAGTGAATGGCTCTATAACGAACTAAAACCATATTTTAATAATTTAATAACTGCGTCATCAGATTATGATGATGCCTTTGATTATTTTGAAATTATTAATTCTTTAATGTTTTTAAAGAAAATAAATTTAGAATTTGCGCCTATGGGAAGATTCTTGTATCGAAGAAGAAATGAAGATGATTATTTTAATCTAAAGTTCACTGAATTGGAAAAATATAAAGGAGGATTTGAGCTAGTTGAAAGTGAACTTTTTCCTGACTATGATGAACTCCATAGTATTTATTTAAAACTTATTGCGATTTCCAAACAGTCATATAGATAATTTAAAAAAATGCCAGCTTGCTAGTTTAATTGAAGTATTACATTAATATAGAAATAAACTCTTAAATATTATTAGAATATTTTTAAATTATAGATTATTTAAATTTTCGCTACTGGTTTACCTTTTAATCCCTGACTCACTAAATATCCGATGAATGCAGCAAATGGTTCTATATTCATTTCTACACTTGCTTTTTCAAGTGTATTCATATAGTCATCTCTTTTTTCTACCGGGATTACGGTCCAGGGATATCCTCCAGAAGCCAACATAGCGTTCATTAAAAATCGACCCATTCTACCATTACCATCCATATAAGGGTGAATAAAAACAAAAATAAAATGGCCTAGAATAGTTCTAACAGATGCCTCCGGTTCTTTTTCTATTAATTCAAATAGGGTGGGCATTGCATCACGAATTGCTTCCCTGTTGAGAGGTGTATGTTTGGAATGACCAATATAAACCTGGTGATTTCTGTAACCGGCCAGGTCTGAAGGTTTTAACAGTCCAGCTGTTACACTCGGACCAAATAGTTCTCGGTACCAGTTGCCATGATCTTCGTAAACGACCGTACCCGAATTCTCCTGCTTTAATATTCGCTCAATGCTTTTTTCTACGGATTGGAAAGCATCCCAGTAACCTTTAGCTGCTATGGCATCCCGTTGTTTGCGATCTTCTTCATTTTCTATAGAATCCCAATTCCCTGTCCGCACTTTATCAATCAATTCAGGAGTTACTTTATACTTTTCTATAGATAAGGAATGATAGGCATCGGTCACATATATTTTTTCTACTTTTTGCAAATAAGCTTTTATATCTGAGGGAATACCGGGGGCAGGTGGAAAATGAGGTAATACTTTCTCCCTCATTTCCTGCCACATGAGTTTAATGCGGTTTACATAAGGGGAATGTTGTCTGCCAGATAAGGGTATGATTAATTTCGTCTGAAACGGATCTGCTTCCCTTATATCATAGCCTGCTTTTTCCATGGTTTTTATGATATCTTCTGCGATCCGAGATCGACCCATATTCCGAAAAGCGCCTGCAAGCCGACCTGCTACGGTGCTATGTCCTCCCTCAAGAAGAGGATTTAATAGTTCAGAAGAATCACGGATCATGGACAGTGACGTGCGGGCATCAATAGGGTTTTGAGTAAAAGTATTAGCGGCTGACTGTATCAATGCCGCAGGCAATGTCAATACACGAATTCCATTCAACACTTCTGTTTCTGCATTTTTGGGAAGAGGAGATTTCATGTAAAAAATGGAGGTTTCATGTATTAAATCCTGTTTATAGCCATTCGCGTTGGGTGATTTTATAATCAATTGTGTAGGTATTGACCAGTTACCAGCATGCAGTATCAATGATTGTTCCGGGGAGACACACCAATTTTTTCCAAATTTATCTTCCAGAATTTGAGCGCAAAAAGCCCAAAAATTACTATACCAGGAGGTGCTGGATCCTTTGGATTCATGAGGAGATGTCATGATATACATACCCTTGTATACTTCATGAAGGAATCCATTTTCCAAAAGTCGTTCGCGGTGTGTTCGTGTAAAGTCTTCAGCTTTAATGGCAACTATTCCTTTTTCCTGTACCTCTTTAAGTAATTCTAAGGATTCTGCTAATTTCTCAGCTGGCTTAGCCATATACAAGTTTGTGCCAAAATTATATTATTATGATGTATTAATTGTATAATATTATGTTGTATTATTTGTATAATATTATGTTGTATTATTTATATATTATTATGTTGTATTATTTTATATATCATTTTACTTTTTTATTTCAATAATGAATTAGAATTCAATAAGTTATATAATATTTACACAACCATGTGGCAAGGATGTCTATGATTTGCTCAAGATTTTCAACTGGTGAACTTATCGGTTCATCAATAAGAATAGAAGATTTAAATACTGTCAAATAAATTTCTTTTATAATTTGTTGTACCATCTTAACCAATTCTCTTGTTTTTCCAATAGTGACATTGTTTGCAACTTTACCTTTACTTCTGTCAGTATGTGCAAACAATTTATCTCGTTGTAAGATTAAATTTCCAATTTTTTTATTTTCTTTCCGTAACTGGGCTTTCCATACTTCAATCGAACTATCGTTAATTTCTGCGTCTGCAAAATGACCTCCTTTTTTTAGTCTGGAAATAAACTTATTGAGATTATAATGTTCGTTCTCCTTATCTGAAAAAAGTTTGCATAGTTCAAGAACAATTATTCTCCAATGTATTTGTGCTTCATAGACAAAAAATGGGTTTTTAAATTTTACAAAGGACCTTTCCTCAAACTTTTCAGATTTAGTTAGACATAATAATATTTTAAAAGATTCCAGGGCGGTCATAAGGATCTGAGCTATTGCTCAACTTTCATCTTTAAATTCTTGCCTTATCGCTTTTTTCATTACTAATGAGTTTCAGCTACAAAGTAATAAATTGAGATGCTCAGTTTATTTAGGATTTTCTCCTCGGCAATTTATATTTTGAAATAAAAAAAGGGCTATAAAAGCCCTTCATCTGCGAAAGAATAATATCCTTCGGAAGAAATAAGTAAATGATCCAAAACCTTAATATCAAAATAATTTGCTGCTTCTTTGATTTTATTGGTTAATTCTTCATCAGATCTTGAAGGTTTTAAATTACCGGATGGGTGGTTATGCACCAGGATCATAGAGCAGGCCGCTACTTTAATAGCTGCTGCCAATATCAATCTTGGGTCGGCTACAGTTCCGGTAATACCGCCTTGCGAAATAGGAAGGATCTGAAGCACGCGATTTGACCTATTAAGGAATAAGACTTTAAATTCTTCGAGTAATTCTATTTTATCTAAGTTCCAATAATGCAAGCACACTTCATAGCCATCAGCGGAAGATGTAATTAAAGGCCTCTCGGAAACTTTACAATGAACTTTTCTTTTATAAATAATGTCTATTTCTGAAACATTGTTCAATACTTCCAGGCTCAGATTCTTTTCCATAATTCATGTTTTTTGAGTTTATAAATTGATTATGGAGTGGTTTCCGCTTTTAGGCAACCAAGACAAGGAAGCAACGGAATAAATAATAGCTGATTTAGTTGAGGAAAATCTTCTTTATGCCGGAATTTCCTTGTCGCTTCAGCCGCCTAAAAGCGAACTTTGTGCAGAATCAATAGAGATTAATTATTAACTTTTTAAATCAATTAAAAACATGCATTCATTATTACATTTTGCAGCATCTACAAAGGCCCCTATGTTTGAGGTCTATAAAGTGTATGATGATAAGAGTAATGAAGCATATGTGGCCTTGTTGAAAGATATTGATGGAATTACCGAAAATCAAGTATTTTTTTATGAGCATGAGAGCACAATCAAGCATCTTTTCGGAAGATGTAAAACTTTAGTTGATAAGAAGTTGCTTGTATTTATTGATCTGGTATCAAAGGAGATTGATAAGTTGCGCATTAAATGTCTGTTAGAAAGAAGTGTTCAACCTCCTTTACCTTATAACCAACCGGAACTATCAAATGTCGAACTTGACAACAATTATTTGGCAAGCAGTTCAGAGTTTGAAATAATTTCTGGAGGAATTTGTAGGCATCGCCGAGCTTTTACCTTGCTACCAGGCACTAATGCTAGCAATTCTTCTTATTGGCTGTTTGCGGCCCTTTTTTCTATAAATCGGAATGACCTCATTCGGGTTCGACTTGATCCATTAGTACATGAACCAATAGAGACATTTAACCCAATGATGTACAGAATGCAAGTCTACGGTACATCATTAAACTGGAACAAAATAAAGAATCTCAAGGATGCGGAACATACCCAGTTTATTGCCACATTTCCTTCAGGTAGTTCAATTGACAGAACAGATCTTGTTTGGAAACCCATAGACGATGAAATTCATTTTACCTGTGAAGAAATGCCAAAATCTGACCTGTTAGAATTCAGAGGGAGTCGATATTTTCATGCGATATTTCAAAAACAGAGTGGAATATTAAAACATTGTGATGCAGCTATTCGATTTTATACCAATGAAGAATATGACAAAAGGCTTAGTAATCATCTTAAAGCAAACGAAGTAACACGAATCGGTAGACGCATTAAGATTTTTCAAATCGATGTACCTAAAGTTCAGTTATTGGAAAAGCCTATAACCCATCAGCATTTTATAGACCTTATTACAAGTTTTTACGTTTGGAATCACGACATTCTTAATTATTTCAATTCCAATTAATCAAAGAAATTTCAAGCTGCTGCCCCATTTTATAATATCTGTCATTCTGAAGGGCAGCAGCTTTTTTAGAATTAATAACTAGTCAAAACTTTATGAAAGTAGACCTTGTATAAAAGGAACAGCCGGGCAGACCCGGACTGTTCTTAGTTTAATGTAAAAGATTTTTTGCCTTTAGCTCCAAAATCTTCACATAGATTAAATGCTTTCTGCATTCTCGTTTGGGCAGTACCACCAAATAAAATGGATTTTACTTTGGCTTCCTTATCCTTGTATGTTCGCACATTTTGAAAATATCCGGTAACCGCGTTATAAGCCCCGAACAGCGTACCTTTTGTGGTTTCCAGCTGCTGGGAGGGATGAGTCATAGTATATTCAAAAGCAGCATCACACATATTTTTAAAGCAGGTTGATAGTTCATCCTGCTTTTCTGTTTGCAGGTTATGTAATACTTCTTTATTTGGAACCAAGGCAAGTTGTATCAGATTTTGTACTTCGTGATCTGTCATCCTGATCTTTGACCAACTATTAAAAATCTCTTCCAACTGAGGTGCCAACTGATTAGAAATCCCTATTACTTTATGTGCCTGTTCCAGTCTTTCTTTTGCATTGACGGTATGCCTGATCTTTATCGAATTATTATGATTGCGAAGGGCCACGTTCAGGGTATTCTGGCAAACAATACGAACGGGTGTAAAAGCTGCTGAAATACTACCAAAGCCATCATGAGAAGTAGTTAAAAACAAATATTGTTCTATCAGATCATTTTTACCGACCTTAATATAATCCGGCAGTTTAGCGGTAATAAAAATGCGTTCACCCTTGCCTAATGCTCCTGCGGTTTCATATTGGATGCCGTCACCGCCCACAATCGCATCAAAAAAACTAAAAGCATCTATATTTTGCACCACCTCATAATCTTTTCCTACTACTCCCAAAACCATTTCGTTATCCGTTCTGAGCGTGGCGAAAAAGTTTGATACTTCAATTTCAGGAATGATAATATCTGTATCCGGGTTTCCGTTTTGGTTTTTGTTATCATAAGTAAACAGTTTTCGTTTTTCCACCATATAATCCAATCCTGCAAATTTCAAAGCTTCTGCACTGGTTGGATATTCATTGACAATCTGTCCAAGGCTGTGCCAGGCTTTTTCTTTTACCGAAAAGAAACTGTGTTTTCCGGTTTGATCGTTAAAATTGATATTATGTGCCATATTGGTTAACCAGCTTTTATTTATATCCCACAGGAGGTACTACTGCGGTTTTTGTGAATGATTGTAGTTTGATTAAAATGGTAAATCCTCCAAAGGTTCTTTATAACCGGTAGTGGAAACTGAAGGCGCTATAAGATTTTCCTTTCCGACTTTCCTGCCTTTGCCGTGTAGCTTTATGGTATTTACATGAAAGGTCAGGATAGCTTTTGGCTCTCCTTGCAAATCTTTGAAGGTATTAACACCAATACGACCTTGTAATTCCACCAAGGTTCCTTTTGTCAGGTGTTGGGCAATAGAGGGATTCATCCAATAGTCGCATTGAATAAAAGTAACCACCTTCTTGAATTCTTTACTGTATTTCAACTTGTAACTATCATTAATAGCTACATTGAAGTTCACTACCTTTCTTTCATCTTTCAGAGTTTTTAGTTTTGCATCTGCTGTTAATCTTGCTGTGATTTCCATAACTGTTATTTTTTGATTAAATAAACGATGTGATTTATTGAAAACTGAACAATGCCAGATCGTTGTTTTTTGTTTTCATTTGAATGTTTCTGTTACTATGGCGCTTAACCAGGCAGTACACGGTAATATCTTCGTTTAATGTAATAGCCCAGGCGGCATGTAGCGATTGTCTACGCGTAGGTTTTTTCTTCCGTTGTATCTGCCAACTCAGCACCATGAGATAGGAAAGGCGGGTTCTGTGTTTCATACTTTATTAAGTTTAAATCTGTTACTGAAATAAATGTTTTGTAAAAGAAAAAGGGAAAAAAGAAAGCTATCGGAAGTGCGGCCCTTTACAGCCAAAAGGAAACGGAATAAAGGATAGCGTTGTGTCCCGCGAAACGAGGTTTATGCCGTAAGCTTTTGGCTATTGATCTTAGTTATTTGGACCTATAGTAGTAAGCTAAGGAAATAAGGGGCTTACCTGGCCGCAAACTTCGCTGCACTTTTTTCCCTTGATGATACAAAACCATAATAGAAAAGCCGGCTTACCGGTTCTTATTTTTTCAAGGATATAAATATTTTAGAGTTTGACAAATACCTTTTGCTTTTTTAAAAGTGTTAGTTAAGCTGACGGATAGAATGCGGTACGCCTGTTAAGTCTTGCAAAGTGATAATTCAATCTGTATTCTCATGTTGGCCGGGTGTTTTCACACCTGGTTATTATTTATAGGCAATGGTGAAAATATCAAAGGTTCTAAGTTTTTAAATCTTTAAAATGCTGGCATTATATAAGGACGCAATGTTATCGGCACAAAATTGAAGAGTATGTAGTTGGCACTAACCAAACAAACTCAATAGAAGGATTTTGGATCGATTTAAAATGTAATATTTATGGTACCTATTATAATATAATCTTAGCATTTACTATTTTATTTCGACGAATGCATCACATTCTAATTCAAGAGAATTAAGTATAAGGAACGCTTTGAAAAAACTGTTAAGAATAGCGAAGGAAGATTAAGGTATATTGAATTAATAGGCAAAAAAAAAGGGAAGTTATTTAAGCTTCTTTATAAGATTCTAATTAAGCTTTTCATCCGTCATTTAAATATATTTAACCTTTATCTGTTTTCCAATTCTCCAACTACTTGACTTTTTTACCGGCTTTTAAAATAATAAAAATGATGAGGTAACTGCTATTAAGTAAATAGAAAAGAACGAAAGAGACAGGTAAGTCCATTAATGCCCTATTTTATTATAATTTATAGATCCCATGTTTAATCGCGTATAGGGCGATGCCAACAACGTTTCTTGCGGCAATTTTCTTTTCAATTTTATTTCTGTAATCTTCAACTGTGCGGAAGCTATACCCTAGTTTTTCTGCGATTTCCTTTGCAGTAAATTGCCTGCAAATCAATTTAATAATTTTTATTTCAATTTCGTTTAATTGAATTTTCCCCATGATTTAGATAGTTAATTAGTAATTGAAAATACGGCGGGGGAATAGAAGTTCTGAATAATTTGAAAATAAAGAAAATTTGAATTAATTCTGTTAATAATTTTATAAGCAATTTATATACCCTAATAAGGACGTTTTTATCACGAATTCCCATTATTTTCCATCCACAGTATTTAATCTTGGATAAGGTAGTATTCATCAGTCTCCTGATGACTTATTAGCGAGTAAGTTGATTTTATTCCTGAGATTTACCAGGTGCAATCTCATATAATGAATCCGATTTTGAAAGGGCTCATTATCTTCTGAAATTATTTCCTTTATTTTTCTAGACTTTTAATGAGTTGTCATTAGATCAATAATGACATTTTTTTCTGAAATGATGGTTATTGCCTTGTATGTGCTGGAGTCAACTGATTGCGGTTTTGAGACAAAAGACTTACTTCTTTAAAGAAAACATAACTAATAAACTTAAAACGACTTTAAAAGTTGTCAATGTATATTATAATGAAGAGTGAATCGGTATATTAGAAAAAATTGAAAAACTTTTCAAGTTAGTCAGAATAGAAAGATATTTTACTTGTAGAAATACAGTGCCTTTGCTTCAATTTTTCTCAATCCCTGTTCCCTTGAGTGATTAGGGAAATGTCAACAGAAGCATACAACTGTCAAAATCTATGCTTTTCATTCTTCTATAAGAATGCAGTAGAAATACAGTTGTATTTATTAGGCGAATGTTTTAACTATGTACTTCTTCTTCTTTCCCTCTGATAACAAGTCCATCCAAATTCTCGAGATATCCAGTAAAAAAGATTTGATTATGCCAACCAGCACCTTTCAGATTTATGATTTTGATGGTTTTGCGCAATATATCTGGGCCACGAATTTTTCACGCAAGATCCAGTTCCTACAGAATCATCATACCTGGCTCCCGGATTATAAAGAATACAACCGGCCCGGTACCACACCTATGATGCTCCTTGAAAATATGAGAAGGGATCATATACAGGCTAGGGGTTGGAACGATATAGGTCAAAACCTCACCACCTTCCCCAATGGATTGATTGGACTTTGCCGTGCCATGGATATTACACCTGCTGGTATTTATGGAGCCAATACAGGAGCTATTTGCATCGAGAACCTTGGCAATTTTGATAAGGATAAAGATGTGATGACAGATGAACAAAATAAACTAATTATTAAGTTAAATGCACTATTGTGCCTGAAGTTTGGCTTAATTCCAAACGATAAACAAGTAGTATACCACCATTGGTTTGATATAAAGGGAAAGCGTTTTTCGGATGATGATATTAATTCCGGTAAAGTATTGCAGCAACAACTCCAGAAAACCTGTCCGGGTACAAATTTTTTTCCTACTGAAGGAGCTTCATACGCAGGTGATACCATTACAGCAGCCCAGGAAAATTTTTACCCAAAAATCTTAGTAGCTATGGAAGAATTAAAAAAAGCGGATCACAATCATCCTTCCTATTCCATGAAAGTAACGGTCAATAAACTTTTTATCCGCACAGGAAAAGGTACTTCGTTTCTAGCTATAGGATCCTTATATCTGGGAAATGTTGTCCAGGTATGGGATGTTCAGGACGGGTGGGCTAAGGTCAATCAAAACCCGGAACAATGGGTGAGCTTAATTTATTTAATCAATCTTTCTTAATTCGAAATAATTTATATGTCAAATCAAGGTTTTACCGATACTGAAAAAACCAGTGTATGGGATTTTAAAACTTATAAAGACTATCAATGGTTTCGTCTTTTGGTGATCAATCTCCTGGTCATTGGGGCTTTGTATATAATTTCACATGCTATTGTCAATGGGGAAACGGCCTCCAAAAAAAATTGGTTCAAACCCAAACCAGGTTTTGAATATGCACGCCTGGATAACCTGCAACTACAACAAATCAACCGTATATATTTTGATACGACCGGCGAAAAAAAAGATCAGCTTTCTTCCGATAGTAATGGTATTAATATTAAAGCTGAAGTCAAAAAAAACAATGGTGATGCCCTTTCCGCACATAAAACAATTGCTTTTTTAAAAAATGAATTCAACAATAAAATTGATACGACGCAGCTGGTCCTGATTCAGGATTATCTAATCCGGTCTACCTCTTTTGAAGCCACCAATTTTTTAGCAAGTGTTCGATTGCAGGTGGAATCCTATTTCTGGCTTACGGGTCCAGCTGTTTATGTTGAAATTATCTTCTGGGCTATTTTTGGTGTATTGAGTTCCTTATTATTTAGCCTTGGAATTGTGTCTAGAAGTAGTACTACAGATCCCAATGATCCCCATACTCGTTTTGATCCAACTGAAATTCCCCACCAGGTAGCGAAAATGCTCTATGCTCCCCTTTGTGTTTTAGTGATTGTACTGGGATATAATTTTTTTAATGGCCAAAATGTGGTAGATATTAATTCTAGTAAGGGAGTCATCGTATTTGCTTTTATAGGTGGATTTTTCAGCAGCCGGCTTATCGCTTTTTTAGACAGGTTAAAAGAAATAATATTACCCAATAGCGGTATGGCTAACTTACCTCCGACTCAGCCTTCAGGATCCTCAACTGTTAAAAATTTTTCCATTCAACTGGACCTGGATAACACCACTATTGCCGTTCCCATGCAAACTGAAATTGCAGATCTGGGATTGGACGATGCAACAGTAGTACTGATCAATGAAAAGGAAGAAACCATCTCTGCGACAAAATCAGACCAGGACCAGACAGGCTTATTTAATGTTGGCGAATTAGCGGTTGGTAAATACAAGGTCAAAGCTCTGTGCACTAAAAAACTAGGTACGGATGTAGTAAATCTGGCAGGAGAGCTATCAGTGAATGTGACTGATTCGGATATGAAGGTTCAAATATCTTTGAAAAAAACAGACACTTTAGGATAACTATTAGAAAGAGTTTTTAGTTTATAAATCATTCTTATAAGAGAAAGTAAATTATATGACTACTGCAGGGGTCTTAATTTTTCCGTAGAAACTTTCCAGTTATAAAGTTCAGGATAACATTCATACACCTTATCCGGTTCCATTGCCATGATTTGGTTACCGGCTTCTTCAAAGCTGATCATCATCGCTGAATCGGGTTGTTTGACCATGCTTGCTCCAAGACTGGTCATGGCAGGAAGAGGAATGGAAGGAGGTATAGGAGGAACTATTAAAGGTCCAACTTCTTGAAGAGCCTCCAGAATACTGGTAACATTTAATTTTTTTCTATTCGTAACTGTTTTAGAAATCGGGTCTTTTTTAAACACTTCCGCTAGAAATTGCAGCACTGATGTATGATCCAATAAACCTGAATAAGGTTTTCCTGGGGAAACAAAAGGAGAGACAATGATTCCAGGAATGCGCGGGCCCATGCTATTAAATTCATGGGGATCATTTCCATTTACTGAATATGGAATTTTAGGTGGGGGTTCATGATCATAAAAACCACCATGCTCATCATAATAAATAACCATTACAGTATGTGCCCACTTTTCAGGATTGACAGTAGCACCGAGATAAACATTTCTCAGAAATTGCTCTCCCCAGTTAATAGAGAGGGGAGCGTGGTTATCATTGGCATGAATTGAAGTAAAATGGGGAGCATCCTGATAGCAGGGTTCAACAATGATTACTTGTGGAGTATTAGCAACTACTTCTCTTTGCATGTCAGCCATAAAATAAGGGAAGCGCTTAAAATTTTTCGATAGTACATATTTCCACATTGATGGATAAAGGGTAAAAAAAGAAAAAGCTTCATGGTATACTCTCCAGGATATTCCTTGCTGTTCCATCCACTTAAAAATGCTTTGCTCTACATCGATCAGTTTTGTTTCTGTGCGGTATATTGGGCTATCTCCGCAAAATGCGATTGTTCGATTGGGTTGTGTACTGGTAGGTAAGGGAGAAAACCACCGGTCGCAGGTGCAAAATCGGGTCGCTAAGAAATGGCTCATGGGAACCTGACGTGCAGTAAAATATTTCATAGGATCACATTGAAGGTTCGGTGGTTCACCTATAGCATCAGCATAGGCTTTTACAAAACCACGCATACGAAAACGGCCTGTTTGAGGCTGTGCATCCAGTTGGGTCGCAACAAAATTATACTCATGAGGAACATCGGTAGTGAGGTAATCATCATTAGGTAGCGAAAAAGGCGGATAAGGGGTTCCGTTATAAATATTATTGTATTGGATAACGGGTGCCTTCAATCCATTCACGGGAAAGGCTGGTACAGTAAGGCTTAAGTGACCGAGCAGGTGATCAAAGGAACGATTTTCCATCATGACCAGGATTACTGTTTTTATTTGATTGGTATCTACAGCCATAGTTCATTGTTTTTTAATATAAATCCTGGCGTGGAGTTGTAAAATATTCGGTGCGTTCTCATAATTGGAAACTGTGTCCTTTGCATTCAAATGTGAGCTCAGTTCCCATCTGCCTGTAATCGAAGTATGAGATAATTCATTAGAATAAGTACCAGCACTGTCCAGTAGCACTGTTCGGCCCTGATGGCGAACCAAGATCCTACGACCCAGATCACTGGAAATTTCACCAATTTCAAAATTTTTCATTTGGTCGGTGCTATCCTTAATGCCGGAAGCAATGGCAGTATCGGATTTAAACTCGGTTTCGAAGGCAATAGGCTCTATTGATCCATCAGTAAAAAAATAGATTTGTTTAGTCCGAGATGAATCTTTATTGTTTTTATGAGCGTATAAAGTGATCTCAAGAGTACGTATACTGTCTCCAAGACCGGTTGCAATCATGCGTTCATCGATTTTCATGGATGGTGTTCCATTCACTAACCAGTTTACTTTCACAGTATCCCCCATCGCCACTCCTTGGGGTGTAACATGAAATAGTATAACATTGGGAGAACATCCCCAAAGCATCAAAAATGTAATATTTATGCATCTAATTATTCGAATGCGCATGGCTGTTAGTATTTGTAGTACTATTTGATAAAATGGCAACGGCTACCATTTCGATCGGAAGATTCCATTGTAGAACCTCAGGGCGGTCATGTGCATGATCCATGCGCCACCTCACCAGGTTCAGGTCAATTCTTGGAATCCCTACTACATGCAAGTATTGACCTTTTTTAAGTGAGATTAATTTATTGTAGGCGGGACTGTCCCTAACAAAAGCTACCCGCAACTTGTGTAAGATCAGGTTATCTTCATCTCCATTGGCAGGGACAAACTTAGAATCATAAATCGTACAAAAAGCAAAGAGGCCATCATCAACCTGTTCAAATTGAAGGGAATTGGGCTGGAGCCAGAAATCTACATAGTTATAGCCAATACCGTTTGTTTCAATCCGGACAAAGGGATCGTGATCTATCAGTAGGCACCGTATATTGGAATAGCGGTTGAAGGCATCCTGGGCGTCTTTATAACTAAAGCCTGTAATGCCTTTCAGGGAAGAAGACACATCGATATCATCGAGTTGTAGAACCGGATGAATCTCAAATACGTGTGGAGGGTTGGTATTTTCGATGGATATGTCATTGGCTCCTTGCAAAAACCCTTGAGTTTCCCCAGGATGCTCGCACCAGATGCGCCAAACTCCCCGCAGATGGATCATTTCAGAGGGTTCTCCTTTACCTTCTTTTTGATGCACCAGTTGAACACCTTTTTTTTGGTCTTTGGCATTCATGATCTCCGCTACCATGGATAGTCCTATGGTGGAAGAGTAGCCAGCAAAGTGCAGGTCGCCATCTTTGGAGCCAGGGTTTGGAGACTTATGGGCATAAAAGATCTGATAATCGGTTTCGATCGTGATTTTATTTCTAAAGGAATCGATAAATGACTTACGAAGTTCAATCGTAATCTGGGCATCACAATAAATAGAAAAAAGTGCGCTGAAAAGAAAAATAAGTAGGCATTTCATAATAAGTAAGTTTTGATGAGAAGAGTATCCTCATAGAGCCAAGTGTTTCAAAAGGATCAAATACTTATTCAGGCAAAAGAAAGCCACTACGAATTAAAGCAAAATCATTGAATTGCAGGTACTGTATTTATACAGGAATGATATAAAATTTATACAGATCATAAACTATAGTTTATCCAGTTGCATAAAGCGATGTTATTGTGTAAATAGACCGATACCCATTTTTAAATATTCAAGCGTTTCCAACTGGAGATCGTTCAAGGCCTCAATGATAGTTAAAAACTAATATTTTATATTCAAAGAAGATTCATTGAAGAACATTCTATATTATTTCTTTTTTGCCAATATTGATGTTTTATAGTAAGAAAATTGTATAGAGTCAAATATTCCTATTATTCAGTTTTCACTTTATTTTCCAGCTTAGTTACAATTGGTCATGGTGGAGTATTTGAAACTGCATCATCTGAATGCGAAAACTAGTATGCGATTAATTTCAAGATGCAAATAGGTATTATATTGAATGTTGATTGATTTTAAGTCTCGTGGATCGTTGTTTGCAGTTTCAGAATTTCTACAAGGACTGGTAAACTTCTGAATGCATCACATTCTGTAATAATGAATAAGTAGCTGGTCCTGTATTTCTGGAACTGGGGTGATAAAAATCAATTATTTTCCGATTGTTATAGTTGGCGACTTCGATCATATACCCGCATTGCTCCATTTCTTCCAGGATCCCTGGAAAAATCAATTCTGTAATGCGGTTTTGAAAAGAAAGTCCCAGTACAATAATTTCCGGGTTAATGATCTCTATTTCTTTTTGAATCAATTCCACCTGGCCTTGAAGTTGCAAATGATTCCATAAAGCGACCTCATCACATTGGGATAGCCCGCCAGTTTTTTTAATATTGAGAAACGCAATCTTTTGAAGATATTCCTGATGTCTATTTCTGTTACCCCCGATTTCTGTGTATACCTTAAATCCTTCAAGAATACCGAACGCACATTCAGAGATCGTTTTAGCAAATGGATAATTGCAATTTCCTGAATTCCAATCTGACCTGAAATCGCCGCTTTTGGAATTTCCATATTGATTGGGTTCTTTGGCAATAAATAAAATCTTGGGATTGGTTAGATTCCACATGTCTTCATTGATAATTCCGTCCCGCACCAATAGTCCTCTGCATTCTGGAATTCGATGTTCCCATTTATCAAAAAGTTGGTTTAATTGCTGCGTTTTCGACATATTAGAAATTTTAATAGGAATATAAAGTTTTATAGGATCGTAACTGTTTACAATGTCGAATATCGGATTTCTACTAAAAAGCTAAGGTAACTATTTACCTTAGGATAAAGTGCGTATTAAAAAGAATCATTTTATGGTCTTCTGTTTTTCTAAATGTTCAAATAATTGATCCAATGGATTCTCTAATACTTTTATTTTAAAAAATATTTTCGTTAGTATGCCAAACTAAAACTTTTCTCATTCATTCATGCAAATGCCGCTCTCGTTTCCTGTAACGATCGGAGCAATTTTTTGACTTCAGCTTTCCACTCAGGTGGATTCAATTGTTATGTTCAGTGGATTTGGGAGGGTAAAACTAAAATGTAAGAAAGCTAATACACATTATTGAACTGTTTACTCTTTTATCATAGGGGTCATCTGGGTAACTACAAATGACAATTCTTTGATGTATTCTTAAAATAAAGTTACCATAGCTTTTTAATAGAGGATCAATTCTTATTCCTTTAGAAGATGTTTATGCTGTGAAGCGTAGAAAACCAATCCGGCGGTATTTTTAATCCCTATTTTTTTATAAATCTTATAACGATAATCCTCTACAGTTCGAATGGATAAGTGAAGTGTTTCTGCAATTTCCCGAGTCTTCAACTGCTGACAGACCAGACGAATAATCCAAACTTCCTTGTCTGTAAATAAACTAATTTTATTTTTACGTTTAGTAATGGGGTATTGGGATAACCATTGAATAATATTGTCACTCACTGTTGGGGAAAAATGAGAAGATCCACTGCCTACTTCTAAAAGGGCTTGCAAAATTTGATCTTTCGGGGCATTTTTAGAAATCATCCCATGAGCTCCAGCTTGCACAATATCTGCCAAACTTGTTTCTTGCTTGGGTTCAATAAAAAGTAAAATACGTACGGAAGGGAATACTCTTTTTATAATAGTAATGGCTTTGTATAGTTTTACCTGATGTAAAGTAGGAGAAATCACTACAAGATCAGGTTGAAGCTTTTTTACATTTGGAAGCAATTCAGATTCTTTGGCAACAGTCTCTACCACTGTAAAATCCTTTTTCCGTCTGGACAGGATCAGTTGGCGGAAGCCATCTGCAAATAGAACATTGTCTTCAGCAAGTAATATTTTTATTTTTCGGTTCATGAATGGTTAAACGAAATAAAATAGATAATCTAAAAAGCAATTTTTCATGTAAATCAAAGAAATTTATTTGAATAAATTATTCGTATTAATACAGTTGGAGGCAAATACAAAATTTTAATTGGTTTATTTAAAACCTGGGTCTGAATGTTTTATAGAAGCATCCAGGTTTATTTAAATGTTTATGATAAACCTTATCATTTAATATATTTAGTAAATTTGCAAAATACGATACATTACAGTGAAGTATTTTACTTAGAAATTTTAAATATTTTATATTTATTAAAATCGATAATAAAAAAATACTGTAAAAATACAGTTGTTAATTACATGTCTATTTACTACCTAGTAGATTCTTAACGAGAAATCGTACTCCCTAATCTAACATTAGAATTACAAGAGTATGGAATTTCAACATCGAATTTTCTATTTCATTATTTATGACCAGAGCTGCATTTACTTCACTATTACTTAATGAACTGCAAACTTTAAATATCTTAAAGTCTGAAAATATCAGTGAATCTGATTATGAAGAAATGTTTTCAAACTTAGAAATTTTAATTAGGTCTGGAGTTAATAATATGACTGATTTTGAACTTCAATCGGACAGTATATTGCAAGAAGCAGAAAATAATTTAAGAGATTTAATTTATCAAATAAGAGACAATTATACCCATTTTAATTTTACAGGAACCAGACTAACATGGAAAGATATTTTAGGTAACTTTTGTCCAAGATTTCCATTTTGCTAAATATGACAGATGAACAAAATAAAGCTTTTGAATTTGCTGCGGATTTAACGAAGCAATTAATCACGTTAGCTACGGCGATACTAACCCTTTCTGTAGGATTTTTAAAAGATATTACTGAAAATATCAAAACGTTTGACCGCTATTTGCTCATTTTCATTTGGATACTGTTTCTATTATCAATTATTTTTGGAATCCTTACATTAATGGCATTAACTGGTAATTTAGATCCCCTATCCAAAAAAAATTCAGGTGTCGCGGTACAGGTTCCACCAGTTTTAACTATCACAAGTAGCAATGTTACTTTCACAGCAAAATTTCAAATAATACTTTTTGTAATTGCATTAGGGGCCACTTGCTATTTTGGATATCTCACGATTTCTAAAAATGAATTGTCAAATCATAAAAACAGTTATATGGTTGTACGTCAATCGAGACTGGGGAAAGACACCACTTCTTATATCGATACATTATACCTTCATAGATAAATGAGAGTTTTACTTAAGTTAAGTTGTATATAATTATAATTATAATTTAAATAAATTAATTTGGAATATTTGAATTAATCTTTAAATAATCTCAGAAACCAATATAAGATTTAGAAGAAGATTTTATTTTTTTCTTCTAATTTGTGCATTTATGAAGTAGTAATATTGTTTGAAATTTAAACGCTACAAGGGATTAATATTTAAAAATAATTACCATGTATAATATATAGAGTTCTTCGTTTTATTTCAATTGTACAATTTCTTTACTTATTTTAAGTTCGGAAGCATTGG
>JBJMLT010000454.1:0-5015 GCA_045805165.1 Flavisolibacter sp. | reverse complement strand
GAATGATATGGGCATACGTCCACATTATTTTATCCGGATCATTTAAATGTTCCAGCATGCTGGCCCATTTTTCTTCTCCGTAGTTTTCAATAACTGTTTTCTTTTTTTCTTCTGTTTGAAGGTGCATGCTCATACCGATTGCATCTGCTTCCGGATGGAACTGCGTGCCTATCATATAATCATTGAACCTTAACCCCATTATAGCCTGGTCATAAGGTACATGAGGGCGGTACTTTTCTATGCAGAGTATTTCTGCATTCATAGACTTTATCTTTTCAAATTCCGGCTGTATTACCTGCCAGTCGCGACTGTCAACAACATAAAAGGGATCCTTTAATCCTGCAAAGACTGGATCCATTTGGCCTTCAAGAGTTACATGCACGGGGAATACTCCAAAAGAAGTTGATTTCCGCTTACTTATTTTACCAATTCCATAATGTCTGCACACCAGTTGAAATGAATGGCAAATAAAGAAAACATGTTTTTTAACAGAGGAAGAAATATTCCATGCTTCTATTTGCGAAAGCCATTTAAAGTAAGATGCTTCCCAGTCAGATCCTTCACTTTCCAACGGGCTTCCGGGGCCGCCGGATGAAATGTAAACATCATAACTTAGATCTGGTACCTCATTATTCTGTCTAACATCAAATTCATCGAATTTGATCTCTATGTTATGAAATTCTCCCCATTGATTTAAAATCTCACGGATGCAACGCATTCCCTGGTTGGGCTGGCCTTCATAAAGATCTAAAATTGCAATACGTATCATAAGGATTGAAGCGGCTAATTTAAGGCAATTATTATCATTGAAAACTTCAAATGCCTTACCATTAAGTGTTTTACCTTGTTAGCTATTGTTAATTTAGTACGAAAAAAACTAGTATTCTTTTTATGTGTAATAATTATTTCAGGAATTTTTCAGGATGCTTCTTATTATAATTTGTTTTATCCTGAAACCATTTGGCAGCTTCCAGTATTGATGCCTCATCATATAAATTTCCAACGAATGTTATACTTACCGGTAACCCTTTATTATTAAATGCCATAGGCATGCAAACTACCGGATTGCCTGTAAGATTTGTAATAGATAATTGACTGCCTGTAAATGTAGGTACGATCACTACATCGTATTGTTTCATGAACTCCTGCATCTTTTTACATAATACCGACCTGTATCTGTTCGCATTGATATATTCGACGGCTGGTATCAGTCGTGCAGACCGGAATTCATTAGGCCAGAACCCTTTGTCTTGTCTCTCTATCAAATCATCTCTGTTTGTTCTGGTCAATTCGTCGAAAGCAGCAGCAGACTCTGCATCCAGGATGATACTTACTAAATTAACCGGATAAATAGATGAATCTGGAAATTCAACTGCTTGTACATTAATGCCGGCAGAGCGATACGTTTCTATAACATTCCATTCAGGAGCATCTTTTGGTAAACGTTTAAAATAATTTTCTGCATAGGCGATCTTTAGCTTTTTGATACCTTTTTTGCCATTGTAATTAAATGCATGGTCAATAGCACTCGCATCATTTCCGTCTGTTCCTTTTATATAGTAATATACAATGGCATCATCTTCCGCACTCCTGCAAATAGGTCCGGCTTTATCCAGGCTCCAGCAAAGTACCATAGCTCCAAAACGGCTAACTGTTCCAAATGTTGGGCGTAACCCGGTTGCTCCGCAACGTGCAGAAGGAGATACGATTGAACCTAATGTTTCAGTTCCTAATGTAAATGGTAATAATCCGGCTGAAACAGATGCTGCCGATCCGGCAGAAGATCCACTTGACCCTTGTGCAAGATTCCATGGATTTTTCGTTTCTCCTCCAAACCATTTATTATTGAATGCAAGTGCGCCAAGCGACAATTTTGCGCATAATACAGCACCGGCCTTTTTCAATTGCCTGTACACATACGAATCTTGATTGATTACCTGATCTTTATAGGGTGTAGTACCCCACGTAGTTTTATATCCCTTCACTGCAAAGAGATCTTTTAGCCCATAAGGAATTCCATGAAGCGGACCGCGATAGATTCCTTTCTTAATTTCATTATCCGCTTCTGCCGCTTCTTTCATAGCCAATTCTTCCGTTATGGTAATTACAGATTGTAAAGTATCGCCCCATTCTTTTAAACGGTGAATAAAGAATCGGGTCAGGTCGACAGAGCTGATCTTTTTATATTTAATAAGTGATGCTAATTCCAGTATGGAATAAAAAGCAAGATCATTTCTATTGGTTGGCAGTTTTATATTTACAGGAATAGGCCAGTCAATTTTTCCCTGTGAATGAGGAATAATATATCCCGGAGGCGCTGGTTCAAAAGCATAAGGGTAGGGTATGCTGTTTGAAGGCAATGTCCGGTGCAATTGCTTATAATTCTCAAAATTGCTGTTTACATTTTCCAGCATGGAATCAGCTTCCGCGCCGGTAAATTCGAGATCATATAATGATGCGGTTTGCTGAATAAGCTTAATAGAATCAGAATGAGATTGAGCTGATGAATAAATAGAGTAGAACAGAAATAAAGCTAAAAGAATTCGTTTCATATGTTTGATAAAATCAAAGTAAATTAAAAAATGCTAACTTTTGCCAATCAAATTAATTGCTATGAGAAGTCTGCTGGGTTTCTTTTTTTTCTTACTTATGATCTCCTGCAAAAACAGAAATGATCATTCTGATCAGAATATTCCGGTTTCAACTTATTTCAATTATGGTGATTCTGCAGTTCAAACGGCAGGCATCAGGTTAATTCCAATACAAACACCTGTAGGTACTTTCAGGGTTTGGACCAAAAGGTTTGGAAATAATAATCGTATAAAAGTCCTACTGCTTCATGGTGGTCCCGCCATGACTCACGAGTACATGGAATGCTTTGAAAGTTTTTTTCCAAAAGAAGGAATTGAATTTTATGAATATGATCAATTGGGCTCTTACTATTCGGATCAACCAACGGATAGTAGCCTTTGGACAACAGATAGATTTGTAGATGAAGTTGAACAGGTGCGCAAAGCTATCAATGCAGACAAGTCTGATTTTTACCTGCTCGGAAATTCATGGGGTGGATTGCTTGCCATGGAATACGCTTTAAAATATCAACAGAACTTAAAAGGACTTATAATATGTAATATGATGGCAAGCGCAAATGAATATGAGCAATACAACCGGACCGTTTTAAGAAAGCAAATGGACCCTGCCATTTTGGATACTTTACAAAAAATGGAAGCTGCCAGGGATTTTGATAATCCAAAATACATGGGATTATTAATTCCTAATTATTATCATGAACATTTATGCCGCTTAAAAGAATGGCCGGATCCTGTAAACCGTGCAATGAAACATGTAAATCCTGTAATATATACTATGATGCAAGGCCCATCGGAATTTGGCATAAGTGGCCGTTTGGCGAATTGGAATAGAAAAGCTGATTTGAAAAATATAACGGTCCCAACATTAATGGTAGGCGCAAAATATGATACAATGGATCCTAAAGCTATGGAAGAGCAAAGCAGGCTCGTGAAGAATGGAAGCTATTTATATTGTCCAAACGGAAGTCATCTGGCTATGTGGGATGATCAAAAAGTTTTTATGGATGGAGTAATTGGATGGATAAGAAATGTGGATACAAGATCCAATTGATCAGGCTTTCATCATTTGCAAATGTTCGGATACTGCATTAATGATCGCTTTCATTAATGCCTCTGAGCTTTCTGTTGTAACATTCTGAAACATAAAATGTTCGGGCGATTTGGAGATAATTTTATTGCTTGGTAAGTGCTGATCTAAAGACTCATTGTAATTAGTTAAAGTATATTCTGTAAAAAAGGGCGTAGTGCGGACAGACACAATTGCATTATACATTGTATCATCAAATAAAAAATATATATTGAATACTCTCGCCATTTCCTATAATTCAATACGTTACGAAATAAAGTAAAATGTAATAATTTCCGGAGCTGACTATAAACTGAAACCCCTCTCCCTACTTACAATCTACAAAAAATAAGGCTATTTTGGAAATATTCTCAAGCGTAAATTTATTAAGAAACACCGTTTAAAAATTGTGAATTAATAAATTCTGCAACATTTACAAGGTTATTCGTTTGCTCAAAAACCGCCAATTGTCTATCAGCGCCTGTACCTTTTTCAAGGATTTTATGTACATAATTCAACCGGTGACGCGACCCAAGCTGGTCAATTACGTCGTCAACAAAATCCAGCAATTCGTAAATTAGTACTCTTGTATTTATTTCCTCTTCCTTACCGAAATCAATTAAAAAGCCGTCTATTCCATATCTTCCTGCCCTCCATTTATTTTCATTGATCAACGCCCGGGAATATTGCATAAAATTCAGGTTCTTGGACCTGAGTTTGTAGATCTTGGCGCAAATAGCCTGAAAAAGGGCGGCAATAGTAATGGTTTCATCTATAGTCATAGGTACATCGCAAATCCTGAATTCTACTGTATTAAAAAAAGGATGCACTCTTAGGTCCCACCATATTTTCTTTGCATTGTCAATGCAATTGGTCTTCATTAATAGCTTTACAAAATTGTCATAAGCCTCTATGCTTTCGAAAGTTTCAGGAATGCCAGTCCTTGGGAATTTATCAAAAACTTTAGTGCGGAATGATTTATAACCTGTTTTCCTTCCTTCCCAGAACGGAGAATTAGTGCTTAGAGCATAAATATGCGGTAAAAAATACCTTGTTGAATTCGCTATGTGATTTGCCATTTCCCTCGTTTCCATTCCTACATGTACATGTAATCCGAAAATTAAATTACTGCGGGCAGCTTCCTGAAGCTCATTTACTATTTCATTATATCTCACATGATCTGTGATCAGCTGGCTTTCCCAATGGCTGAAAGGATGTGTTCCCGAAGCCCCCATCAAAAAACCTAAAGATTCGGCGATCTCAGAAATTGTTTTCCTTAAAGTGGCTACATCCTGAAAAGCTTCATCAACATTCTGGCATATATCAGTACCTACCTCCACTACTGCCTGATGCATTTC
>JBJMLT010000453.1:0-3083 GCA_045805165.1 Flavisolibacter sp. | reverse complement strand
TAATGGAAGTTCAGGTTCCTCTACAACAACAACTACAACCCATAGTGCTTCGAATCAACAAAGCGACTGGTATTCTTCTCCCTGGGTATGGGTTATAGGAGCGGCTGTTTTAATATTATTGATTGTTGCATTAAGTAGCGGTAGAAGAAGTGACAGCGGCCGTTCTGATAAAGTTACAGTTACAAAAACAGTACGCAGAGATACAGATACTGACGCTGTTTAATAACCAGACGTTGGAATTAGTGTAATAGCTGTCTTAGGACAGCTATTTTTTTAATATTACAAAATGATCTCTGATTTTTACCGTTCAGCTAAATTTTTAAATAATACAAATGGATTTATATTTATTTTTCCCCAAATATCTTTTATGACAAGATTATTTTTTGTTTTATTTTTTCTTACAGAATATAGTTTAGGCTATTCTCAGAATCTTTATATGCCTAGAGATATAAAACAAGCCTTCAGAAATGGAACTCGTTCAGTTGATGGAAAACCAGGGAAGAATTACTGGCAGAATAGGGGAAGATATAATATTGTTATTTCAGCGAATCCACCGGATAGAACAATTAAAGGCACAGAACAAATAACTTATGTCAATAACTCTCCTGACGCACTTAATAATTTAGTATTTAAATTAATTCTTAATAGCCACCGTCCAGATGCTATCCGGTATGGTTTTCAGGGGCCTGATTATATTACAGCAGGTATTCAGATAGATGCCTTTTACATAAACGGGCAACAGGTTCCCTGGGAAGATCCGCAATCTCATGTTACATGGCAATCTGCAAGGCTTCCTAAACCTTTGAAGCCGAAGGACTCTGTACAAATCTCTGTAAACTGGCATTACCAGGTTTCCTTGCAAAGCAATCGTGAAGGCATGATAGATTCCACAACTTATTTCTTAGCTTATTTCTATCCCAGAGTTGCCGTATTTGATGATTATGAAGGTTGGGATAAAATGGATTTTATAGAAATACTTGAATTCTATAATGATTTTAATGACTATACAGTGACAGTGCAGGCACCTAAGAATTACATTGTCTGGGGAACGGGAACATTACAGAATCCTAATGAAGTGCTTCAGCCTGAATATGAATTGAGGTTAGATAAGTCTATGAAAAGTGATGAAATTATTCATATAGCAGACAAAGCTGATCTGGCTTCACATAAAGTTACCGCTCAGAAAGAAGTCAATTCATGGCAGTGGAAGGCCAATAATATAACAGATATGACTTTTGCACTTAGCGATCATTTTGTATGGGATGCTTCAAGTGTGGTAGTAGATAAAGCTGCTAATCGCCGGGCTAGCGTTCAGGCAGCATTTAACGATACTGCAGCCGACTTCCATCATATGGTTGAGTATGGAAAGCACGCTTTAGAATGGTTTTCCAATAATTGGCCTGGCATACCTTATCCATGTCCAAAATCAACAATATTTCAGGGATATGCTGATATGGAATACCCAATGATGGTAAATGATAATACTCAACAAGACCTGAATTTTACAAGATTTGTAGCCGAACATGAAATTGCACATACTTATTTTCCATTTTATATGGGTATTAACGAAACCCGATACGGCTTCATGGATGAAGGATGGGCAACTACTTTGGAACTTTTAATTGGACGAGAAGATCTTGGAATTAAAACTGCAGAAAACTTTTTTAAGCAGTTCCGGGTAAATCAATGGATACATGATCCATCACCCGATGAGGATTTTTCTATAATTACACCAGGTAATACTATAGTAGCAACAGGATTAGGAAATAATGAATATGGAAAGGCATCGCTTGGCTATTTTGCTGTAAAAGATCTTTTGGGAGATGATCTTTTCCGTAAATGTCTTCACGAATACATGAACCGCTGGCATGGAAAGCATCCTATTCCGTGGGACTTCTTCAATACATTTACTAATGTTTCAGGAAAGGATCTTGACTGGTTTTGGACTAATTGGTTCTTTTCTTTCAATTATATTGATCTGTCAATTGAAAATGTTAATGAATCTGGTGTCGTTATACGAAATATAGGAGGAATGGCCTCTCCTTTTGACGTTAACTTCACTTACTCAGATGGTACAACAGACCAAATTCATGAAACACCTGCTATTTGGCAACAGAACCAAAATATAGTGACTATAAAAGTTGCTGGAAAAAAGAATATAAAATCTGTTGAAATAAACGGAGGCATTTTTATGGACGCTGATGAAAGCAATAATAAATGGCCAAGACATTAACAAGCTTATTGGATAGGCCTGTCTTTAATATATAATCTATACCGCATTATAAGGTCATTATTATACATAATATGTATCCATTGATCAGTATTAGCGTTAACTACATAGTTATAATAAACTTTATTGTTTTTAATTCTATCGGGCTCTAAAAAGATCCATGAAGGTGACCGCGTCATTATTGAAGAATCAAAAAAAGGATCTGAAGAGATCTTTTTATCCTTTTCAGCATTTTGCACAGATAGTTCTATATGAATTGTATCTCCGGGAAAAGCATTAATGATGCCTTGAGAGGGATAATAAGAATTGATTCTGTATTTATTATAAGTTTTATATTTAAAAGGATAGTGGCGGAACTCCCGATTAGCCGGAGGCTCTGGTAGTAATGTCCAGAAAAGATCTTCGGGATAATGATCGTTTATAAATCTTTGTGGGGGTGTAAGAAAGTATGATTCTTCCTTGTGAGGTACAAATTCATCCGAACCATTTATATAGCCACTAGCCCAGGTTACATCAAGTAAATACCAATTGCTATCAATCATAACCGCATTCCACGAATGATTTGTCCTGAAGCTGCCAGACCTACCCATATATCCTTCAGCAAAACCTGTAATGATCTCTGATTTAATATTTGAATAGTCACAAAGTGTTTTGAATAATTTAGAATATCCATCACAAACAGCAACCCTTCTTTCTAAAACTCTATCGGCAACCATTTCATTGGCAGACCTCCAGGTTGATGAGGTATCCTCTTTCAAGGAAGTATACTTAATTGACAAAGGCCGTCTTGTATTAAATATGTTGACGTTGTAAGAAATATGTTCTGTGATCCATGAAAAAATAGATCTTACTT
>JBJMLT010000452.1:0-2814 GCA_045805165.1 Flavisolibacter sp. | reverse complement strand
TTATCGTTTTCCGGTTTTGCACTGGTTCCATTCCCAACCATTAAATTATACCCAAAGCTTCCTTTAGTATCAAATTTACCTTGAAGCGTAACTCCAAGATCGTAAGATGGAGTACGACGTATATCTGCAACAGTTCTTTCTATAGAACGATAGCCCCAGATGGCTTCTGATAATAATGGGAAGGCAGGTGTAGATACCTGGCCAACAACAAGGTCAGTACCCTTCCAAATGTTTTTCCAGCGAATGTTCGCCAGTTTAATATAAAAGGTCAGTTTATTATTAGTAAGAAGATCACCACTGGTGGCTCCTGCACTGTTACTTACATTATCTTCCGCCGCTAATAACATTTCAGCTGCAAATTTGGGACTTATATCATAATTATATCCTAGGTAGATACGCCTGAATTGAAATGCATTCCTTCCTTCTTCAATGCCTGTATATTGATTTGATCCTCCCCTGCTTAACGCGTCTGCATGCGATTTATAATAATAATCTCCAAAAGCATAACCCCATAATTTCCCGGAAGGCTTAAATGAAGAATCCGTTGATTGTTGTGCCAATGCAGGATTCAGAATACCAAAAATTAAAATTATTGGTGAAATTGATTTAATTATTCGAAGCATATTGCTTGTTTGTTTGGCGCAAAACTCATTTGCCAATGTTACTAAATTATTAAGCCAATGTTACCGATTCATTATTCATTAATTCATTAACTTAACTTCGCTCCACTTTAAGATATCTTCTATATGAACATTTTTTCGAAATTACTTGCTCCTAAGAATAAGGTTTTTTACGAATTATTTGAAAAGAGTGCTGATAATGTGAAACATATGGGAGCTCTTCTGTCAAATGTTATTGCAGAGACCGATTTTGACAAACGGCAAACAATTATTTCACAAATGGAAGATGTAGAGCATGCTAATGATGAACTGACTCATCTTTTATTTACCGAACTTGGTCGCAATTTTATTACTCCCTTCGATAGAGAAGATATCCATTACCTGGCATCCGCATTAGATGATATTGCAGATTTTATTTTCGCCTCAGCAAAAAAAATAAACTTCTACCGTGTAAATCCAAACGATACCGGTATCCACAAGCTCACTGAATTAATTAACCAGTCTACTACAGAGGTTAGAAGAGCGGTAGGTGAATTAAGGAACATGAAGAACATGCGCCTAATTACAGAATGTCTTGTTAGGATCAATAGCCTTGAAAATGAAGCCGACGATATTTTTGATATGAGCATTGAACGTCTCTTCGCAACCGAAGCTGATGCTAAGGAAGTAATTAAAAAAAGAGAAATATACCAGGCTATGGAAACGGCAACAGACAAATGCGAAGATGCCGCCAACGTCATCGAATCAATCATTGTTAAATACGCTTAATCAATCAGCTAATTTGCTAATCAGCTAATCTGCTAATTACTATTATGAGTTTCATAATCATAATCATCGCACTCGCTCTAATCTTCGATTATATAAATGGTTTTCACGACGCAGCCAATTCAATTGCGACAATTGTTTCAACTAAGGTCCTCACACCTTTCCAGGCCGTCATTTGGGCAGCTCTTTTCAATTTTGCCGCTTTTTTTATTTTTAAGGACCACGGTGTAGCAAATACTATTTCTAAAACAGTAAAGGTTGAATCTATAAGCCTTTATGTTGTATTTGCAGGACTAATCGCTTCTATCGCCTGGAATTTATTGACCTGGTGGTTCGGCATCCCATCGTCTTCATCGCATACGCTTATAGGTGGATTTGCCGGGGCCGGAATTGCAAACGGAGGATGGCATGCTGTTAATTCAGATCCAATAATAAAAACGGCCAGCTTTATTATTGTAGCCCCATTTGTCGGAATGATAATGGGCTTTTTGATATCTATATGGTTTATGTATTCATTCCGCAAAGATTTTATGCCTCGGCTTGTATCAATATTGGTAATTGCTATGGTAGGGTTCTTTCTTTATCAAACTTTAATATTTGATAAAGTAGTTCTGGCTAAAAGCACACATTTTAAATCTTATGCGCTGCAGGTTATTTTCTATACAGGAAATTTTAAATGGATACTTCTCTCATTAGTACTTACCATATTTGCCATCTTTACTTTTTGGCTTAATACACTGAATGCGCATCGATCAAATTTATGGTTCAAACGATTGCAGCTTATTTCTTCTGCCGCATTCAGCATTGGTCACGGTGGTAACGATGCACAAAAAGTGATGGGTATTATTATGGCTGCATTGGTGGCTTATAATCCGGTTAATTATAGTATAGGACATATGGTTTGGTGGGTTCCCTTGGCTTGTTACTCTGCCATGGGAATTGGAACTATGAGCGGTGGATGGCGAATCATTAAAACTATGGGTACCCGCATAACAAAAGTCACTCCTTTCGAAGGAGTTGCCGCTGAAACAGCAGGTGCAATAACTTTATTTCTTACCGAATCATTAAAGATCCCTGTAAGCACTACGCATACAATTGCAGGAAGTATTATGGGTGTAGGAGCTACAAAACGCTTATCGGCTGTTCGTTGGGGTATTACTATTAATTTACTTTGGGCCTGGATTTTGACAATCCCTATCAGTGGACTACTCGCCGCCGGAATTTTCTATGTCGTCAGGTTGTTCCATTAGCTTTATTTCCGAGTTTTGCGCACAGTAAACATATTTTAAGGCATGGCAAAAATTTTAGTAACAGGTGGATGTGGTTATATTGGAACGCACACGCTCGTAGACCTTATAGAAAATGGTTACGATGTTATAAGTGTTGATAACAATTCTAGATCTCATGGATCTGTTTTGGAAGGAGTTGA
>JBJMLT010000451.1:0-5544 GCA_045805165.1 Flavisolibacter sp. | reverse complement strand
TGTCTCCTCCTTTTATTGGATTTCCATTATAAAGTTGTTCTAAAACTGCATTTTTGGCAAAGTCAGGCTTATAGGATGTGTCTCCCACCTTTAATCCCATATATTGCAACTGCATTTCTGCATTTCGGAAACTGAACCCGATTAAATTAGGCATATTTATATCCGGGGCTATAAACCGGTTTATAGTTACATAAACAGTTCTATTCACTTTAACAACTTCATCAGCATCAGGAACCTGCTTAATTACCGTACCGGGTGGAATAGAATCATAATAGACTGAATCCTGAATTACTGTTTCAAATCCTTTATCCGTAAGTAATTTTTCAACATCATTAATATTTTTCCCAATTACTGCTGGAACAAAATTAGCTTGGCCATGCTTGGTTATCCAATTAAGTGAAAGAATAAAAAGCAGAAATAATACCAGAATCAAGCCTATACCTATAAGAATATTTAGCCAAAGGGGGCGACTCGTGATAAATTTGAACATGTAGGTTTTTCTATTTCGGGTTGCAAGATATAAAAACTGACACCGGTTTTTGTTAGTGATTACCTAAAGCCTCTTCTAAAAGCCAGGAATAGAAATTATTTAGGTCCCAACCTTTGGCTCTAACCTGCTGTGGTATTACACTTGCTTCACTTTGACCAGGAATGGTATTGATTTCCAGCATAAAGGCTTTATTTTGGCCAGTATTGTAAATAAAATCGATTCGTACTACTCCTCTGCAATTGAAAATCTCATAAATTTTACGAGCTGAAGATTCCAAATGAGATTTCCAATCATCTGGTATCTGAGCCGGAGTTGTTTCAGTAGATTTTCCTTCATACTTAGCTTCATAATCAAAAAACTCTTTATGGGTGATAATTTCAGTGATAGGCAATACATTTATTTGATTATTATGCCTGAAAACTCCAACAGTAAATTCTCTACCATCGATCATTTCTTCAATTAGCACCTGATTATCTTCTTTAAAAGCTTTATCTAATGCTTCTTTTAATTTTTCAGAATCTGTAACCTTACTCATTCCTATACTTGATCCCCCATTATTAGGTTTTACAAAATAAGGAAGCTTTAATAAATTCAGAATATGGTCCAGACTGTATTCCGAATCCTTGAATAAATGTATGGAAGAGGCTACTGGTATGCCTGCCATGGCTGCTACGGCAACCGTATATCTTTTATTAAACGTGAGGGCTGAAGTTGCAGAATCGCAGGATGTATATGGCAAACCGAGCATATCAAAATACCCCTGTAATTTACCGTCTTCTCCAGGTGTTCCGTGCATTCCAATAAATACTCCATCAAACTTTATAGAATTTTCATTTACCTGAATGGTAAAATCGTTCTTATTTACTTCCGACCTGTTGCCTTTTTCATCTTCAAAATACCATCCTTTAGAATTAATATCTATTTTATAGATTTCATATCTATTCTTATCCAGATGATTATAAATTGTTTTGGCAGATTTATAAGATATGGTAGCTTCTCCTGAAAAGCCTCCCGTAACGAGGGCTATTTTTTTCTTCATAAAATATGATTATCTACCGAAAAATAGAAAATAATTTTTTAATCCTTTCGCAATTCTTATTGAGTAAAAATAGCAAAGGTGAAGGCTGTTATTCCTTCACCTTTTTACACAGGAAATATCACCTGTTTTTAAGGCAGTTTGCACTGCGTTTTACGGATACTGTTAAGTTACGACTTATAGATGTAATCTTTCCTTTTTTTCCAAAAGTTGTTCTACTGTTTCTCTATACATCTCATCAGGAACACAACAATCGACAGGACAAACAGCAGCGCATTGGGGCTCCTCATGGAATCCCTGGCACTCAGTACATTTGCTCGGAACTATATAATAAGTATCAACAGCTATTGGTGCGTTTCTCTGGTCGGCCTCTGCGACTGTCCCATCAATTAGGGTATATTTCCCTTTAACTGAAGTGCCGTCTGTAATTGCCCATTCCACACCTCCTTCATAAATTGCATTATTCGGACATTCTGGCTCACAAGCGCCGCAGTTAATACATTCCTCTGTAATCTTTATAGCCATAATTATGATTGTTTGATCGGTAATTAAATTTGCAGACAAATTTAACTTGTGATACTGAAAAAACCATTTAATAATAAAATCTCAATAATATTTAATATCACAAAAAATAACAGAAGTAAATAAAAATTATACATGGATTTAAAAAGAAAAACAGAACTGTTAGTAAGGCTAGGTAAATTTCTCACAGGAGGTGAAAAAGAATTAGAGGAGATAAAAGCAAAGTCATATGCAGAGAATCAATGGTTTGTTCCCGAATTCATTGATATTTCATTAAAAAACATAAGTAATAATTATCTCCACCCGGGGCAACTTCAATATTTAATAAACAGATATAAAATCCCTGAAAATAATAGCCATCCAAAAACTATTGGTATCGTAATGGCAGGAAATATTCCATTAGTGGGATTTCATGACTTATTATGCGTATTTATTACCGGAAATATGGCAAGGATAAAACTCTCATCCAAAGATGAAGCTTTACCTAAATATATTTTGAATAAATTAATGGAATGGGAACCGGATATGATTAACTACGTTTCAATAAATGATAGAATACCTAAATGTGAAGCATATATAGCCACTGGAAGTAATAATTCAGCACGTTATTTTGACTATTACTTTAAAAAGTATCCCTCAATCATAAGAAAGAGCAGAACTTCGGTTGCCGTATTAAATGGTAAAGAAACAAATGAACAGCTTGAGCTACTTGCAGATGATGTTTATCAATATTTCGGATTGGGATGCAGGAATATTACCAAGCTTTTTGTTCCGGAAGGATATGATTTTATTCCTCTTTTGGAAGCTTTTAAAAAATATAATTATCTCATTAATCACAATAAATTCAAGAATAATTATGATTATAATCTTGCCATTCACATTTTAAACAATCATTACTATATGACCAATGGCAGCTTACTTTTAATAGAAGATAAAAATTCATTTTCACCTATCGGCCAGCTTAATTATGAGTATTATTCAAATGATAAAGAAGTGATTGAAAAATTAAGTACAGATGAAACAATACAGTATGTTATAACCCATAATGAAAGTAACTTTGGAAAAGCACAAAATCCAGGGATATGTGATTTTGCTGATAGGGCAGATACTATGCAATTTCTTATTTCCTTATCATAAAAATATGAAACCGAATATGTTAAAGAAGTACGAAGACCTTAGTAAATTTAATGTTAAACTACCTCAGTGGTTCTGATTTGACGGTACAGTATAGTTATTTTGTATTCTCAAGGCACGTAATTTGACTCTAATAAATACATACAAACCGATATAACATGAAATTGAAACAAGTTTTTTTAATCATTGCGATCAGTGCGGCTTCAGCTATTGGTAGTATTGCACTTTATAATAAATATTTTAATACTCAAGCTGTAATTGTGGGATCCGCACAGAATGGCTTACCTGTAAATTATGCAGGATATTTTGACGGTAAATCTGGCAATCCGGCAGAGCCAGTAGATTTAACTAAAGCTGCGAATACAGCGGTTCCCGCGGTAGTTCATATTAAAACCAAAATACCGGCAAAAAAAATATCAAATAATCTTCCGAGAAACAGAAATGTAGATGATTTTTTTGAACAATTCTTTGGATCTGGAATTGGACCCAACATTATTCCAGAGCAAAGAGCGTCTGGTAGTGGTGTGATAATAAGTGAAGATGGTTATATAGTAACTAATAACCACGTTATTACTGATGAAAACGGAGGGGGTGTTGCTGATGAGATTATGGTAACTCTTCACAACAGAAAATCCTACAAAGCGAGAGTTATCGGACGTGATCCCAGTAGTGACGTTGCTGTATTAAAAATAGATGGAACCAAATTACCTTTTCTGGTATATGGTAATTCTGATAATATTCAATTAGGCCAGTGGGTATTGGCTATTGGTTATCCTCTGACCCTTGAAACGACTGTTACTGCAGGAATTATCTCTGCAACAGGCAGAAGCATAGGAATCAATAGTCGCCAAACAGGAAGAGGTGATACTCCTGTTGAATCATTTATTCAGACAGATGCTGCAGTTAATCAGGGAAATAGTGGCGGCGCTCTTGTAAATACAAGCGGCGAGCTTATTGGAATTAACTCAGCTATATTAGCTCCTACCGGAACTTATGCGGGTTATTCGTTTGCAGTTCCTGTAAATATTATTAAAAAGATCGTTAATGATCTCATCAAATATGGTGATGTTCAAAGAGGATATTTAGGAGTAAGCTATATACCTACAGACAATATGTCTGAAGATCAAGTGAAAAATCTTGGAATTCCTACTAATATTGATGGAGTTTATGTATCTGGTGTTGCGCAGGATGGTGGTGCCGCGGCTGCAGGAATTAAAAAAGGTGATGTTATTACTAAGGTCAATAATATCAATGTGCTATCAGGTATACAGATGAGTGTTCAAATCGCAGGATTCCACCCAGGTGATCAGGTTCCTGTTACTTATATTCGTAATGGAAAGGAATATTCTACAAGTGTTGTATTAAAAAAGAAAAGTGATGTAATCTCTAATAATATTGCTACAAGATTAGGTGGCGACTTATCTAACCTTGATAAAGGAAAAGCAGATAAATACGGAGTAAGCGGTGGTGTAATTGTAAATAAGGTTTTCGATGGTGGAGTATTAAAGAATGCCCGTATACAACCAGGGTTTATTATAACTTCTGTTATAACAAACGACGGTGAACAAGATGTAAATAGTATAGATGAATTGAATAGCATTTTATCTAACATTACCGGCACAGTGAGAGTACAGGGAATATATCCGGGATATGGAGAACCATATACTTATCCTCTTAGTATTAATTAAAGAATAACTATTTAAAAAAGCCGGATTTAATAATCTGGCTTTTTTGTTTAATGGGTACGTAACAACACTAGATAACCAAAAGGTTCTAATTCAATACTATTTAAAAGATCCACGGTTTTATCTGTAAATAGATCTTTATAGCCTGTCAGAATTTCTTCCAGCAAAATTAAATTCACTTTTTTAGCAGAGAAGTTAAGAAGAACTATTACTTCACCGTTTCTTGAATAGCCTAAAGTATTCCCGGTAGATTCTAATTGGATCAATTTTACGGATTGATCGCTTTTTAAGGAAGGATAATTAGTATTTAGTTGTAAAAGCTTTTTATAAAAACTATGTAGTTCAATATTGGAACTCCATTCAATTAAATCTTTTTCGAAAAACTCCAGGCGCTTCAAGTTTGGCAGTTCCTGCCCACTATAAATTAAGGGTATTCCTTTCCAGGTACAACTGAATACTGCCAGTACTTTAGCAAGTGGCCCATATTTTTCATACTCAGTTCCATTCCAGGAATTTTCATCATGATTGGAAGTAAACCATGCTTTAATACCCGGAGCTGATTCATATTTTTCCAATAAATTCATAAATTCACTGAAAGGCAAATTCTTTTTGCAATAATCTTCTGTTTTATGCATCCATGTCCAGGTATAAGCTGCATCAAATACTTCCATATAAGC
>JBJMLT010000450.1:0-21935 GCA_045805165.1 Flavisolibacter sp. | reverse complement strand
TACGGAGCCATTTGATTTTAAGACCTGTAACTGTACTCCCGTATTAGGTGTTGCTACTCTTACTGAAAAAGTATAAGTCCCTGTACCAGGTACCATAATGGAATAATCCATCCAGGAACCTGTGCCAATTCCTCCAACGTTTAATCCACCGCCGGCATCAGATGTTGGTTGGGTCATAATGCTGTGTGAAGCAGAATAATTTTCTGCTTCAACATGTGTGGTGCCGGCGTTCACAACCGGCGCGGGATTTACAACAACAGATACATTGTCGAAGGCTGTCGCGTTCTTATTATCGGTAACAGTTAATTTGAATTGATAAGTTCCGGCAATCAAATTAGAAACTACCGGATTAGCTATAGATGCATTTGAAAGCGTGGCTTGCGAAGGTCCGCTCAATTCGACCCAGTTATAAGTAATAATATTTCCATCCGGATCTTTTGAACTGCTGCCATTTAATGTTACTGAATTTGTTGGAAGGGTAATGCTTTGATCTGCACCCGCATTAGCTACTGGTGGTTGGTTTGGAGCCGGAGCATTTCTTGAATATTGTAGCATCCATTGGTAAACATTCAGTCCGTTTTCAGTATAAGTAGGGTCGTAGGCGGCAGTCCAGGAATCGTGGATATCATTATGGAAAATGGTTTTTCGCGCTAATGGATTCGGCGGCGTTGGAGATGAATTGATATAATTTATATAGTAAGTGGTATACCATGAGGGAACCACCGGATCACCATCATTATGAAGAGCCCATACCGGTAAATTTGCTGATGCAATAATATTCGCCTTTGTTTGATCGGGATACGAGGCGCCCGCAATGGGAACGATTGCTGCTATTCGTTTTGCACTTGCAAGACTGCCACCTGTATAATCCCATGTTACACCACCACCCATGCTTACACCTGATAAATAAATTCTGTTTATATCAACTTTGTAATGTTGAATGGCATAGTTGATCACTTGATCAATATCCGATGCGGAAGGCCATGTATAAAATTGCGGCGCTAAAATTATAAATCTGAACGATTGGCCGTTGACATTAAATGAAGAAGGAAATTTTCCCTGGCTTATCAGGCTAACAGGTCCATAAGTTAGTAGAACTGGCAGATACATTGGGCTTCCGTCTCCTCTTTCTCCCACTCCATGTACTGTTATAAGCAAAGGAAAATTCTGGTTGGTACTGGAGTATCCCATAGGTAAATATTCATAATAGCCATTTGTATTATTACCCATGGAAGTATAATAACGGGGACTAAGAACTTGAGCAGTTAAGTTTATAGATGAGGTTAGCAGTAACACAAATAGTGATACGGTTATTTTCCCTTTCAGGTATTTCATAATGTGCCGATATAAAGTTTATCAGTGGACGGGTTAGGTGATCTTCTTAACTTTTTTTTGGCAATAATTATGCCCATAGGGCCAGGCATTCAGATATATAAAAAAGTGTATTAAAAGCAGAACGGACTGTACAGTTTAACAGCAAATCTCTTTAACAAACTGTTGTTAAACTGATGCTTACACATAATGTCCAAAAACAAATTATCATTAAAAATTAAAATCTTTAGCTATGAAATATTTACTAATGCTCTTATTAACATTTGGTGGTGTAATGGCAGCATCTGCCCAGCATTATGACAGAGATGATTATTATCGTCATCGCAGAAGAGGTGCAAGCTTTGAAATTTCAATAGGGACTTCTCCATATGGATATAATGGTAATAATTACAATGATCGTGATTATCGTATCGAGAGAATAAACAGGGAATTTAATAGAAGAATTTGGGAAGTAAGATCAGATTATTCTCTTTCTCCCTGGGAAAAACGCAGGATTATCCGCGACCTCGAAATAAGAAGAGACGAAAGGATAAATGAAATCCTGAGATGGCAAACCCGCCGTTGGTAATCCACCAGAAGAGCTGGCAAGATTTTTATTACTCCTATAATTAATTAAAACTTCATTTTATGGGTGGTCTATTGTATTTAATAGCAGTAATACTAATTATCGGCTGGTTGCTTGGTTTCTTCGCTTTTCACGTAGGTGGTATTATTCACATTCTACTTGTGATAGCTATCATCGCCATCTTGTTGAGGATAATTGGAGGAAGCAGACTTTGATAATTAGCTAATTAGCTGATTAGCTAATTAGCTAATTAAATGCATCTACCCCTGTGCGTTATCCGTTTCAATTTTGTCGGCATAGAGGCCTTTTTCCTTTAGCCAGATTTCTACAATTGCACCCATAATAGGGTATTCTTCATTGATCCATAAGCTTATGATCTGTAACGATTTTTTTGCCTGTGTATCAGTGATGCCAGTTTCCCTTATTTGTTTTAAAAGCAGATCTAGTTCATTCATACCAGGATTAATTGAAGGTTTATTTTTCACATGCCAGATTCATGGGGAACTGTTTTAGTTTTAGAATGGCCTGTTTCGATGTTCTGAAAATAAGAAAGCCTGATTAAATTAAATTTTTTGAACACATTAGCTCCAGCCTGCTGAAAAAGATTGGTATAGCCCAACACAAGATTATCATCGTTATTTACCATATAGCTAATGCCAGCGGATAATCGGTTCTGGTCAAAATAATTATTAACGGTTTTACCAAAATTAATATAGATCTCTTCTCCTAACCCAATTGCAAAATGATGAGCTGTCAGTCCTTTTTTGCCTAGTGGCAATTGATAGTAAGCTTCGTACCTGGCCCTATAGCTGAAATCATAATAATTCGCAACAGTATAATTATCAACAACATGCTTTCTATACCTTTCTTCCAATCGTATCCATTGCATTAGTTTCTTCTTCCTGAAATTTGAATACCACTGTACCTGTTCCCAAAAATGATGTTCAGGTTGAGAAATATATAAATGGTTATCACCTGGATAATTATTAGAATACCCATAACCCGCAGTTAGTTTTGTATTCTCATTCGTATAATAGGTTGCAGCCAGGCGAAAAATGATTTGGGAAACTGCTTTTGTAAAATCCTCTTTCGAATGTAATTCCCAATCATTCCATAATCCCCAGTGTTTGGTAAAACGTATCTGAGGATAATAGCCATACCATATCTGGTTGCCATAAATGAATTGCTTCCCTTGTGAAAACAGATCACTACTGCAAAAAAATAGAATTACAATCAGTAGCTTCCTCATTCTACAATGATATTTTAAAGAAGTCAAAATTCAAAAGGTAAAATGAAAACGGCGATCAGCCATCAGCCATCAGCCTTCAGCAATCAGCCATCAGCCATCAGTTCAGAAATCAGAGGACATCAATCATCAATTTAACCCGGCCAACATGCCCGAAATTGTAAATCGTAAATTGTAAATCGTAAATTCAATGGCATTTAAAATAATCAAATGCCTCTTTACAATCCATGCACCTATACATAGCCTTGCAGGCAGTAGAGCTGAATTGGCTGATTAATTCGGTGTGGTGAGAATTGCAGAAAGGACATTGAACCATCTCCTGCCGGAACATTTCTTCCTTGCAGAATTGTTGCTTTGGATTTGGAGGAGCGATCCCATATTTTTTCAGGTTCTCTTTGCCTTTCTCTGTCATCCAGTCTGTGGTCCATGCGGGAGAAAGAGATTGATTGATGGAAATATCTTTGAATCCCTTTTCAAGAAGCTTTAGGCGTATGTCCATTCGAATTACATCCAGTGCAGGACAGCCCGAATAAGTAGGAGTAATGGTTATGGTAATTTTATTTTCTTTCTTTATATATTCTTCATTATCAGAATCAACTTTTACATCTCGAACAATGCCAAGGTCAATAACTGAAAGCACAGGAATTTCCGGGTCCTTTACGTCTTCAAGTAGTGACCAGATTTCCTTTTCAATAGCTTCTATTTTATTAGTGCTTTCTACAGACATTTTATTGTTACCAGTTTACGTTAGGATAAGTCCTTTGTAAATATTGCATCTCAGCTAATAGATAGCCCAAATGCTCTGTGTGCTTCCCATCCTTTCCGCCTTGTTGAAACCAGGTACTTCCAGGGATTTTTAATGTTGCTTCTTCAAGTACACTGGATACTTTATAAAGCCATTCCTCTTTTAAATTTGCTGGATCTGCTCCAACGCCTTTTACCTGAGCTGCCTTTTCAAAATCGGATGATATGAATAATTCACCGGTATAAGGCCATAGGTTCGCTAAGGCATTATTCATTCTCCGGTTACTTTCTTCTGTTCCGTCTCCCAATCGTACAACCCATTCTCCGCTCCAGCGAAGATGATAAGCAACTTCCTTCAAAGATTTTTCCGCAATTGCTTTAAGTTGCGTATCGCTGCTTTGTTCCATTTTTCTATATTGGGCAAATTGAAATACACTGAAAAAGAATTGTCTAAGTATGGTTTCTGCCCAATCGCCTTTTGGCAGTTCTGTGATCAATAAATTAAGGTATTGCCTTTCATCTCTCAGAAAAGCCAGGTCATCTTCATTCAGTTCCCTGTCAAATTCTTTCCATGGCCTCGGAATTAAATGATCAATTTCTTTCTTTTCATCGTTATCCATTTCATTATACAATAATGCGGCATACTGATAAAAGTTCCTTGCCTGTCCCAACAGATCAAGCGAAATATTGGTTATGGCAATATCCTGTTCCAGCACCGGCCCATGTGCTGTCCATTCACTATTCCTCTGGCCAAGTATAAGTACATTATCCGCAAGATGAAGACAATATTGAAACAGTATTAAATTCATGGATTTAGGAATTGGGATTTAGGAATTGGGAATTTGGAATTAGGTTGCATCTTTTGATTTTCCAGGTATTTTATATAGCCATTAATTAATTTAAATACGAATTCGCACTTTTCTACCACTTTTATTAATTCTTCAGTATCCGCTCCTACATATGCTTAACATCATCGGGTAAGTCATAAAAAGTAGGATGACGATAGACCTTATCATTGGCTGGTTCATAAAAGCTGTCAGCTTCATCTGGATTGGAAGCATGAACATATTTACTCTCAACTACCCAAATGCTGACACCTTCCAAACGCCTTGTATAAACATCTCTTGCATTCTCAATAGCCATTTGCGCATCGGCCGCATGCAGACTCCCCACATGCTTATGATCTAATCCCTGCTTACTTCTTATAAAGACTTCCCACAACGGCCATTCATTCCTGCTAATTCTGCTTGTACTCTCATTTCCTCCTCCTGCACCCTCCTTATCTCCATAATCTCCATACAGGTATTTTATTATATGCTGGTTCATTTTTCGGTATTAATTTCTAATTATTAATTATTCGCACATTCCTTTTGATCTTTTAAATATTTTATATATCCATTCAGTTCTTTAAGGCAATTTTTATAAGATGTATTTAATTTATTTAATAATAACTTTTCAATATATCCTTCATCAAATCCAGTGATTATATGTTCCATAGTTTCTGATAGTGATCCTCTGCTTTGCCTGCAAAACTGAATATTCTCCTGATAGTGAAACCTTCCAAATCCTTCAGCAATATTTGCAGTCACTGACCGTACTGAATCAAGAATCTGAGACGATAGCAAATATTTTTCCTCCTTGGGAAATTGTGTTTTTACAATATAACTAACTTCCTTTCTAAACTCTCTGCACTTTTTATACACTGGTAATTCATAAAAATGATTATAAACTGCCATAGCGATACGGTTAATTTTATAAGCGACTTCGAATAATCAATAATCAATAATCAATAATTAAATCAAGCAATCTTCCCAACTCGTTTGGAACTATTCACACTCGCAGCTTCCCTTACCCAGGCGCCCTCCTCCCATGCCTTTCTGCGGGCATCGATCCTTTCTTTATTACAAGGTCCATTACCATTAACCACATTCCAGAATTCTTCCCAGTTTATTTTACCAAAATCATAATGCTTTCTTTCTTCATTCCATTTCAGATTAGGATCTGGAACAGTTAATCCTAATACTTTCGCCTGCTCGGCTATCATATCAACAAAGCGCTGCCTCAATTCATCATTGCTGAAACGCTTTATTTTCCATTTCATGCTCTGTTCACTGTGCATGGAATCGGAATCATGCGGACCAAACATCATCAGGCTTGGCCACCACCAGCGGTTAAATGCATCCTGCGCCATTTCTTTTTGTTCTTTACTTCCCTGGCAAAGCACAAGTAAAATTTCAAAGCCCTGACGCTGATGAAAGCTTTCTTCCTTGCACACTCTTATCATGGCCCTGCTGTAGGGTCCATAAGATGCTCTGCATAATGGAACCTGGTTCATTATCGCCGCGCCATCTACAAGCCATCCTATAGCACCCATATCTGCCCATGTAAGAGTTGGATAATTAAAGATGGAAGAATATTTTGCTTTGCCACTATGTAGTTGCTCGATCATTTCATCCCTGCTTATTCCCAGTGTTTCAGCCGCGCTATATAAATAAAGGCCATGCCCCGCTTCATCCTGAACCTTTGCTATCAATATTTGCTTTCTCTTGAGAGAAGGTGCCCTGCTTATCCAGTTACCTTCTGGAAGCATGCCTACTATTTCACTATGTGCATGTTGGCTGATCTGGCGGATCAATGTTTGCCTGTATTTTGGTGGCATCCAATCCTTAGGTTCAATACGGGTCTCTTCTTCTATTTTTTGATTGAAATGTTGATCTTGTTCCAGTACCTGCATATAGCAAAATCTTATTGACAAATTTACTTTAAATAAAAAGGGCAAAAAACAGGTAAAATGTTAACCTGCCGTTGGTAAAATACACTATTTAAATAGAAATAGCATGATGCGTATGATATTGAAATGCCGCTTATTTGGCATCAAAATCAACAAGAATGTTATTAGATTCGGGATGGGACTGACATGTTAAAATATATCCCCTTTCCAGTTCTTCAGGCTCCAGGCTCCAGTTTACATCCATATGCACTTTCCCTTCCAATAATCTGGCCTTGCAGGTGGTGCATACACCACCCTTACAGGCATAAGGTAGATCGGCGCCTTCTTTTAAAGCGGCATCCAGAATACTTGCACTCTCAAATCCTAATTCGAAATCAAATAAAATTCCATCCACTTTCACTTTTACTTTTGCTTTTGGACCTTCATCTTCTTTTTTGATTTCTGTTGTTTTAATTGCAGATTGCTTAACTCCCGGAATGGTAAATAATTCAAAGTGGATCTTATCCTGTGCAATGCCTTTTTCCAACAGAAAATTTTTAATGCAAAAGATCATGGATTCAGGACCGCATAGGAAGAAGTCATTAACTGAGTTGAGAGCAATTAAATGTTTGGAAAAGAATTCCAGCTTTTCTATATCTATTCGTCCATAATTTACTTCTACATCCGTTTGTTCCCTGCTAAGAATATGATAGATACGGAAACGATCGATGAATTTATCTTTAAGTGCTTCCAGTTCTTCTTTAAATATGATGGAGCTTTTTGAACGGTTGCCGAATATTAGTGTAAACCTGCTTTTGGGTTCTGCAATTAGACTGGTTTTAATAATGGAAAGAACGGGAGTGATGCCACTACCTGCGGCAAATGCAACATAGTTCTTCTTATTCTTTGGATCCAATTCAGTAAAGAAATTTCCTACAGGAGGCATAACATCCAGAAATTCTCCGGCTTTAAGCGATTCATTCGCATAGGAAGAAAAAATGCCACCCTCTACTTTTTTAACGGCGATTCTTAATGATGAATCGAATGGTGAGCTGCAAATGGAATAGGTTCGTCTTATATCTTCGCCATTCAGTTTTTTACGTAGCGTAAGACTTTGCCCCTGTTTGAATTGAAAAGTATCTTTTAGTTCTTCAGGTACTTCAAAGGTTATCGATACACAGTCTTCAGTTTCCCTACGGATATTTTTTATTTGTAATGAGTGAAAATGGATCATAGCAAGTGCGCAAAAATAGGCAATTGCCTTTGAGGATTGAAAAGGCTAATTATATTTGCTTTCTTTTAGTTGAAAGGTTAACAAGTTGACAAGTTAACAAGTTGACAAGTTGACAAGTTGACACGTTAACAAGGAATGCCAAACACAGTAAACCAAACCGAGTTAAAGCATTCACCATTGACCATTCACCATTCACGCTCTTGCCGCTAGCAGCTCTCTCCTAATTCCCAATTTCCCAATTCCCAATTCCATATTAAAGGCGTTCACACTCCCGACTAAAAGCGTTCATTATTTAACTATTACCTATTACATATTCATTAAACCCCCAACTATAACCCTACAAATACCCATTTCACATCTATCCTTTAACATTAAAATGCTAACCACCTCTCTTTTGTCTCTTTCTCCTCTTTCATCTCTTAGCATTGACTTATTCACGACCCCCCGATTCCCGATAATTGACGATTGACGATTGACGATTCACGATTTGATTGACGATTGACGATTTCATCGCACCTTCACTTTAAAATAATCCTCAATGAGCCCCATTCATTTTGAAGTAAACAACAACATTGCATCTATAACATTTAACCGGCCGGATAAATTCAATTCTTTCAACCGTGAGATGGCATTACTGTTTCAAAAACATTTGGATGAATGCGATGAATCAGAAACCATCCGTTGTGTATTAATTACTGGTAGTGGGAAAGCATTCAGTGCAGGACAAGACCTTAATGAAGTAACAGCAGAAAACGCACCTGATACCGCGACCATTCTTTCAGAACACTACAATCCCATCATCAAAAAAATACGGCAGTTATCCAAACCTGTGATCGCTGCGGTAAACGGAGTAGCGGCAGGCGCAGGAGCTAATATTGCTTTATGTTGCGACATAGTAATAGCAAGTCAGTCAGCTTCTTTTATTCAGGCATTTTCTAAAATAGGATTGATCCCTGACAGCGGCGGAACTTTCTTTCTTCCAAGATTGATCGGATGGCAAAAGGCTTCTGCACTTGCCATGCTGGGAGATAAAGTGCCTGCTGAGGAAGCGGAAAGAATAGGAATGGTATATAAAATATTCCCTGATAATAATTTCCTTGAAGAAGCTAACAAAATAGCTGTAACAATATCAATGATGTCAACCAAAGGATTAGCCCTTACTAAACAGGCATTCAATAAATCCTTCACCAACAATCTGGAAGAACAATTGAAAACAGAAGAGATCTTACAGATCAAAGCTTCTAAAACCGAAGATTATCAAAAAGGTGTTGCAGCATTTCTCAAAAAATAAGACGGGAAGTTTAGTGGTGGCTGGGCTAAAAAGTTATAAAGTTGACAAGTTAACAAGTTGACAAGGAAGGCAAGATTTATAAATTTAAATTAAATAGTATGGCATTCGGAAGCTTCGAAGATTTAGACATTTGGAAAAGGACAAGAGAATTGAAAAATGATATTTTTAAATTGGTGCAATTTTTTCCACCACATGAAAAATATAAATTAACAGATCAATTAATAAGAAGTTCCCGTTCTATCAATTCCCAAATTGCAGAAGGTCACGGAAGGAAAACTTTTCCTGATAGAATTCGATTTTGTATTATTGCGCGGGGTTCATTAAGTGAAACATTAAACCACTTAATTGATGCCTATGATTGTAGTTATATTAATGAAGAAATATTAGCTTACTATAGGAATAAAATATCTAATATTGAAAGGCTTTTAAATGGCTACATTTCTTATCTCGAAAAGCAATCAACATTAGTTTGAACTCCCTGTCAACTTGTCAACCTGTTAACTTGTCAACTTTTATGAATCCCAGTTCTGTAGTTGATTACATGCTCCGCCACGACCAATTCTCCCAATGGCTGGGAATTGAAGTCCTAGAAATTAAAGAGGGATATAGTAAAATTAAAATGCAGGTTCGTGAAGAAATGCTTAATGGTTTAGGAGTGATACATGGAGGAATTACATTCTCGTTTGCTGATAGTGCCTTTGCCTTTGCATGTAATAATAGAAATAATCTTTCATTGGCTTTGGATGTAACAATTTCATTTACGAAAGCGGTTAAACCAGGAGATATATTAATAGCAGAAGCAAAAGAAATGCATAACGGCAAAAGCACAGGAGTTTATCTTATTTCAGTCACTAATCAAAACAATGAACAGGTTGCCCTTTTCAAAGGCACTTGTTTCCGTACAGGCAAAAAGGTAGAACTAGGATTATAAGATTTTTTTGATTTTTAAGAGATTAATTAAAATTGTTTTCTTTTACTGTATTCATAAAATTGCAAATATTGAATTTAAGCCCTATGAACCTGTTCTATTTCCTTCTAATCCAAAAAATCCTATAATCCTAGTTCTAATAGTTCTTTTATGTTCTATTCATTCAATAATATTAAACCGGTCGTTCATCCTTCTTCTTTCGTGCACCCTCAGGCTGCGGTTACAGGTAATGTAATAATTGGAAAGGATGTTTACATAGGTCCCGGATGCGCTTTGCGAGGCGATTGGGGGAAGATCATTATTTCTGATGGATGTAATGTTCAGGAAAATTGCACCATTCATATGTTTCCTGGTGTTACAGTTCTACTTAAAGAAAGCGCTCATATTGGTCATGGTGCCATTATTCATGGCGCAACTATAGGACGTAATTGCCTTGTGGGCATGAATGCAGTTATTATGGATGAAGTAGATCTTGGAGATGAAAGTATAGTTGGAGCTTTGTCTTTTATTAAGCAGGGTGAAAAAATTCCTTCACGATCACTCGTAGCTGGTAACCCCGGCAGGATCATAAAGCAGGTAAGCGATGATATGATCAATTGGAAATCAGAGGGAACGAAATTATATCAGCAATTACCAAAGCAATGTTTTGAATCTTTAAAACAGTGCGAGCCTTTAACTACTGAAATACCTCAACAGTTTTTATTTGAAATAAATTATAAGCCATTTAAAAAAGATTCATAAGCCCCTTCATTATTTAAGCCCATGAAGCAATTAAATTTCGTAAATTACTATTGATGTAAGTAACCCTTAATAAGTAGTTTATGAGAAGAATTTTACCCCTTGCACTTCTCGCCACTATTTCACTATTTACCACCTCTGAATTAAAATCACAAAACGACCGTTTTGCCTATGCGATCACTGACCTTACCAAAGAGGGTTCCAGTTGGAGCGCCTTAAGGAAATTAGATCTTCAAACAGGCACCTATAGTGATGTAATTTTAAATGGTGCTGATCTGCGCACTGAAATATTTGACGCAGGCAGTAAGAAACATATTAACCTGCAGAACGATCCTAAATTCGGCAATCTTCTACAGGCACCATTTAGCACTGGTGTAGCTGCAGCTGCCTTTGATAAAAGGCATAATCGTCTTTATTTCACTCCTATGTTCATAGATCAGTTAAGGTATATTGATCTGAACAGTATGAAGGTGTTTTATGTATCAGACCAGGCCTTTACCAAAATTGGCCATATGAAAAATGATGAGGGGAAAGTAATTACCCGTATGGCTATTGCAGCAGACGGTTATGGATATGCTATTACAAATGACGGTAGCCTGTTTATTCGCTTCTCTACAAGTAAAAAAGCAAAAATTGAACAATTAGGTTCGCTGGTAGATGATCCTCAGAACAAAAATATATCCATTCATAATAAGTGCAGCAGCTTTGGAGGTGATATGATTTCAGACGATCTTGGGAACCTTTATATTATATCAGCCTTCAATAATGTATTTAAGGTCAATATTGAAAACAAGATTGCGACTCACCTGGGCACTATTAAAAATCTGCCTGCAGGATTTACTACTAATGGAGCAGTTGTAGATGCTGATAATAAATTACTGGTAAGTAGCGCTATGGCCAGTAATGCTTATTATACTGTGGATCCGAAGGATTGGACAGCCAAGCCTTTTTTGCTGGCGAGCACAGTATATAAAAGTTCAGACCTGGCTAATAGTAATATTCTTTGCACCGGTTATTCTCCAAGAGATATTGTAAGCAAGCCTCTTGTAGAACCTATGTATCCCAGCGTAATTACTCTTTATCCAAATCCGGTCACTTCTAACCGGCTTACTGTTCAATTCACAAAAGTTCCTTCAGGTGAATATAATGTTGAGCTCACAGATATGTTGGGTAAAACGGTAATTGTGAACCGTATAAACATAAATGCTGAAAGCCAGACGCAGGAGTTGTCTATTTATCAGGCAAAAGCTAAAGGCTTTTACATGGTAAGGATCTATAATCTGGCAAAACAAGCAGTGTTTACTCAAAAGCTACTGGTTCAGGCGCCATAAGTAAACTGTTGCTTTAATAGTAATTGGTCCAATTTAAGAAGGAGATAATCCAGATGCAATGGCTTGGGTATCAGATCATCTGCTCCAAAAAGGGCAGCTAAACCGGCGTTATAATCATGCCCGGAGATGACTATAACTTTTATATCAGTCCTCTTTTCCTGAAACTTCAATTTCCAGCATAGTTTTCTGCCGTCCTCACCATTTACATTAATGTCCAGTAAAAGAAGATCGGGAGTAAAGCCAGGAAGGATACATTCGGCTTCAGAAAGGCTGGCCGCAGTTTCAATTTCATACCCTTCCCTCAATAAGCTGCGTTCAAGCAGCATTAACAAGTCCAGATCATCATCAATGATAAGGATTCGTTTGGCGTTTTTCAATTTCATTGCACACATAATCTTTGGAATATGGTTAATCAATAGGTTGAAAGATCATCAGAACTCAATAAAAATATTGAGACAGGATGGACCATTCGTCAGCTTTCAGGGGGATTGGATGGTTGTCACAGGAACGGAATCGGGTTCGGTTTCAGGACATGGCAAAAACGGGGTTCTTTTAAAAGATGGTGAAGCTCACTGACATTAGTTTTCGAAGGATTGGATTAATGGATACTGGATAACGGATATTGGATGTATCAGAAAACTTCGTTACAAATCTATACACAGAAAAGGCCTGAGAAAAGAGCAGTTTTGACCATTTTTAGGCTCCGTGATTTTACTGAAAACCTTGCTAATCAATCGAAAGACTACTAATAACTGCTTAGTATTATTACTAATCCTGAAAAGCTATCAATTTCAAATTTCAAATCTTAAATCTCAAACCCGGTTATCTTTGCAGACTGAATTTTAAATTTTGGAGAAAAGCAATTTTGTAGACCAGATCAGGATCTTTTGCCGCAGTGGACATGGAGGTGCAGGCATAAAGCATTTCAGAACAGATAAGCTGACAGCTTTAGGAGGTCCTGACGGTGGAGATGGAGGCCGCGGAGGTCATATAATTCTGAAAGGGAATAGTAATCTATGGACCTTATTACACTTAAGGTACTATAAGAATGTACTGGCTGAAAATGGAGAAAATGGTGGAGATAATAACAGAACCGGCAGAAGCGGTAAAGATATAATACTAGACGTACCATTAGGAACTATAGCTCGTAACGAAGAAACCGGAGAGAAAGAACTGGAGATAATGGCAGACGGCGAAGAGAAAATATGGCTTCCTGGCGGTAAGGGGGGGCTGGGGAATACGAATTTTAAAACTCCAACAAACCAAGCTCCCGAATATGCCCAACCGGGATTGCCAGGACAGGAAGGATGGAAGGTGCTGGAATTAAAAGTATTGGCAGATGTAGGTTTGGTTGGATTTCCAAATGCCGGGAAATCAACTCTGCTGTCCGTTATGACAGCGGCTAAGCCAAAGATCGCATCCTATGCTTTTACAACTATTACTCCTAACCTGGGCATGGTTGAGTACAGAGATGGCAAAAGCTTTTGCATAGCCGATCTGCCGGGCATTATTGAAGGTGCCGCAGAGGGAAAAGGATTAGGACATAGATTTTTACGGCATATTGAAAGAAACTCCATTTTGCTTTTCTTAATTCCAGCAGACAGTAAAAACCATAAAGAAGAATTTTCGATATTGGTAAATGAGCTGGAACAATACAACCCTGAATTATTGCATAAGCAATTTATTATTGCTATCAGTAAATCTGATATGCTTGATGAAGAATTAAAAAAAGAAATCGAAAAAGAATTACCTCATAACATTCCTCACATCTTTATCTCTTCAGTAACCAATGCGAATATCCAGGAACTGAAAGATCTTCTGTGGAAAGTGTTGACGAAATCAATGGTGAATTCTCAATAGTCAATAAGTCCTTTGGTCATTTAGTCATTGACGGGTTGCTTATGAGAAAGTAAAGTAGAATTATAAGTATTCGCTCATTGACCAAATGACTTAATGACTTAATGACTTAATGAATAGCTTAGCCCAAGCACAAGCCACCCATATCCTCCTCTTTGTAAGAAAGTATTTTCGGGTATGGATGGCATCGATAAAACAGAAACTAATTTTATTCCCGCATCCCATCTTTTTAATTTAATGCCTGCAGATGGACAAATTGTGGCATTAGTGTAGACATTTTTACTTGCTTTAATAGCTGCTCCGGCTTCTAAACCCAGATAGAACTTTTGTAGATAGTATCTAAATCCAACTAATACCGGAACAATGTTGAAACTATGATCAATAGCATTATTCCAATAAATTAAGTTCCCGGTAAAATGATCATAACCAATATCCAGGCAACCAGAAAACCTATTAGAAAAATAATGTTCTACAACAGCATTTGCACCTACTCCTGTAGTATTATTTTCTCCTGCGGTTGTATATACGGGTATAGAGAAATGAATACCGGGAGAAATTACGTTTTGATCTTTTTGGCAATAACTGAATAAAGGATTTAAAAAAAGCGAAAAGCCAATAATAAAATAATTGAATCTCATAAAGCATATTTATGTTAGAAATAAAAAAATTATAAACAGACAATAATGGATTACATAGGAATAGTTTAACGATTATAAGTTTAATTACATGGAAAATATTTACCCAAAAATCTTCCCGGGTTAAAAAAGGCATAGTTTTTTATAAATGATTTTTATAACCTAATCGTTATGAAGACAGGAAATTTTACAATAGTTTATGCTGAGGATGATCCGGATGATGTCCTTTTAGTTAAACAGGCTTTTGAAAAATATAATAAAAATATAAGCGTCATACATAAAACCAATGGTGATGATCTGATGAACTATCTTAAAGGAATAAAGGATAAATCATCATTTCCCTGCCTGATCATTCTTGACATTAATATGCCTGGAGTAGATGGAAGAGAAGCTTTGCTGAGGATTAGAAATTCGGATGTGCTTAAAAATATTCCTGTTGTATTATTCACTACTTCTTCAAGTGCAAAAGATAAAAGCTTCGCTTATACATGGGGTGCGGAATTTATTACCAAGCCATTAATTTATTCAGAACTTGAAGACCTTGCGCACATGTTCATTAATATATGTGATCGGGAAATAAAGAACAGAGCGTGAATTCTAATTTGATAAGAGAAAAGCAGCTAGCATCTGGCTACTAGCTGCAAGACTTTAATGCGGTTTGTATTATTGGTTTTGGCTTTCCTGGTCAACTTGTCAACTTTATTCAATACCAATCGGTTCATAATCTTTAAACAAAGGCACGCGAATGCTCTCAATTCTTTTCCTGAACTGCATCCATTGACCTGAATAAAAATTATTGATCCTTTTAATAGCAGCATGGATCATTTCTTCGGCATTCTTTACTAATTGTTCTTCCTGTTGACCAGGAGCAATGCTTTTAGCAAATATATACTGCTGTGCATTTTGCATTATGCTTACAACAGTAGTTTGAGCTGGTGGCAATCCCTGTTTTTCGAATGGCTTCCCACTTATGAATGCACGAATAGCTTTGATGGTATCCTGCATGGAAGAAGTTGCTTTACGAAGAGAATCCATATCGGCACCATCCAAATCTTTCAATTCAGTAGTTAATTTCGACAATACTTCTTCCGATTCAGTCAACCGGTCCATTCCGGTGGTTAGCTTCTCAATACTTTTACGCAATCGTTCAAGTAACTGTCTTTGGGCAATCTTTACATCATTCGATTTATTAAGCCTGGGATCATCTTTTATTGTAACATATGTATAACCTGAATCTTTCCCATAAATAAGTTCAACTTTATAAGTTCCGGGAAAAACCTCTAAGCCTCCGGGTTCTTCATTACTGGATCCTCTGCCAGAGCGTGAAGCTCTCGATGATCCTGGCTCCCTAAATCCTTTTTCTTCCATTCCCCACCATTGCCTGTTTAATCCAGTATCGGCTTTCCATTTTAGATTGCGTATCACTTCATTTTTATCATTAAGTATTCTAACAAGAACGCTGTCAATTTTAGAAGTATCCTTTCCTGGTTGAATGAAATAAGATATTTCAGCTCCGCGTTTTCTGTTTTCGGCATCCCATAATCCATAAGTGCTCCATTCGTAACCTGGGGCGGAACGATAATTCGCTTCATATGCGACAGGTGTTTCAAATAGGGTTAATTTTTTTTCGAATGGTTTCCCTTTATTAGATGCAACCTGACGCAGAGGACGGATATCATCGATGACCCAGACAGACCTTCCAAAAGTCGCTATAACAAGGTCAGCTTCTCTCTCCTGTTCTGCAAGGTCGAATGTGGAAACAGGAGGAAATTCTTCGCTCTTCCAGCGTTTGAATGTTGTTCCATTATCAAAACTTATCCATAAGCCATGTTCTGTACCTGCGAATATCAGGTTTGGCTCTACCGGATCCTGTAATACGGATAAGGCATAACCTTCCACTTTATTTTCATCAAGCATCCTTGTCCAGGTTTTACCATAATCTGTTGTTCTGAAAATATAAGGTCGGAAATCACCGCGCCTGTAATCGTTTGCTACAACGAATACTTCACCTCCATTAAAGCGGGAAGCTTTTATCTGAGGTATCCAGCAACCTGTTGGCATACCTGGTATTTTACCTCTGAAATTCGTCCATGTCTTACCTCCGTCTCTTGTCAGCTGAACATTTCCATCATCTGTTCCAGCCCATATTACGCCATTTTCTTTTGCAGATGGCTCTATGCAGAGAACAGTGCAATAATTTTCAGCTCCTGTTATATCCAGGGTAAGTCCTCCGTTTTCCGATTGGTCGATCTTTACGCGATCATTTGTAGTAAGGTCGGGAGAAATGGTTTGCCAGCTTGCCCCTTTATTAGTGCTTTTATGAATGTACTGGCTACCAAAATAAATAGTGTTATGATCAAATGGATCTTGTGCTATGGCTGCATTCCAGTTAAAGCGAAGCTTGTGAGCAGTATCCAGATCCGCTGGCTTAATGAACCATCTCTCACCGGTCTTATAATTCAATCGCTGCAGGTAACCTCCCTGGCTCATTGAATATACCCAATCCGCATTATCAGGATCAGGCATTACGTCAAATCCATCACCACTTCCCACATTTTCCCAATAATAATTACGGATTCCTCCATTTGTCCATGTATAAGCAGGGCCGTGCCAGCTTCCATTATCCTGTAAACCACCCATTACATTATACGGTATTTCATTATCAACATTGATATGATAAAATTGTCCAACAGGCAGATGTTCATTAAAATTCCAGTTCTTGCCTTTGTCTCTCGTAATACCAATGCCTCCATCATTTCCATCAATAATAAATGAAGGATCATTTGGCGATATCCACCATACATGATGGTCAGGATGAATTCCAGAATAAGGAAGCAGTACCCGGAATGTTTTTCCACCGTCTTCACTTACATCGATCATTTCATGAATACTATAAATGCGATTTTCATTTTTAGTATCTACTCTTATATCCTGAAAATAAAATGGGCGGTTGGTCACCCATTTAGGATCGTTATTAACTAATTCCCATTTAAATCCGCCATCATCACTTTTATACAAACCATTCTTTGTTGCTTCTACAAGAGCATATACCCGGGAAGGCATACTCTCTGCAAATGCAATTCCTATCCTTCCATAATTGCCAGAGGGAAGGCCATCCTCTTTTCCAAGCTTTTTCCAGCTATGTCCTCCATCTATAGTTATATAAAGTCCACTGCCATTTCCACCACTTCTGAAGCTCCAGGGTGTACGGCGGTGCTGCCACATATTGGCAATAAGCTTGTTTGGATTCGAGGGATCCATAACCAGCTCTGCACAACCACTGCTATCGTTGGTAAATAAAATGCGGCTCCACGTTTCTCCTCCGTCCGTTGTTTTATATACTCCTCTTTCAGGATGCTCACCATAAGGATTTCCAATTGCAGCTACATAAACCGTATTTGGGTTGACTGGATCAATTATTATACGATGCAGGTTATGCGTTTTTTCAAGGCCCATTCTCTTCCATGTTTTACTACCATCCATAGATTTGAAAATGCCATCACCGAGGTTTAATGAATTGCGTGGATTTCCTTCACCTGTTCCTGCCCACACAATGGAAGGATTCGATTGTTGAATAGCAATAGAGCCGATATTTAAAGTAGGCTCACCGTCAAACACAGGATTGAAATCAGCGCCTGCATTCGTAGTCTTCCATACTCCTCCGGAAGCAGAGCCCACATACCAGGTATCCGGATGTGAAAGAACAACATCAACCGCAGTAACCCGGCCACTCATACTGGAGGGACCAATGTTTCTTGGCTTAATATTTTTTAATTGATCTAATGAAATAGTTTGAGAGAGAACAGAAAAAGAAAGTAGAATTAACAGGGATGCAGAACAAAAGGATTTTATCATCGATTGAAATTTAAAGGGCTAAACTTACTTCAATGTTACAATATGACAATGACAGTTTTAGCTGGCTATGACAAGCGGGGCCTAAAAGTTAAATCTTCACTCAAAATTCATAGGTTTGCACGCCATCTGTTAAGAAAAAAGAGTAAACCGAAACTGCAATCTGCAAACTAAAATCATAAATTATAAATTGTATGTCTTTGATCGTTGTTGGATCCATGGCCTTTGATGCAATTGAAACACCTTTTGGAAAAAGTGATAGAATTATCGGAGGGGCTGCTACTTATATTGCCTGGAGCGCCAGCAATTTTACAAAGCCTATTAATCAGATCTCTATAGTTGGATATGATTTTCCCAAAGAAGAATTAAAGGAATTAGAAAATCGCGGTGTTATGCTGGAAGGAGTTCAGGTAAAACACGATGAGAAATCCTTTTTTTGGTCGGGCAGATATCACATGGATATGAACACCCGCGATACATTAGATACTCAATTAAATGTATTAGCCAACTTTCAACCTGTAGTTCCGGATAGTTATCAGGATTGTGAATTCCTTATGCTTGGTAATCTTGTTCCTGCAGTTCAATTAAGCGTGATCGATCAGCTTAAAAAACGTCCGAAGCTTATAGTGATGGATACTATGAATTTCTGGATGGAAATTGCCCTGGATGACCTTAAAAAAGTTTTGCAAAAGGTAGATGTCTTAATGGTTAACGATAGCGAAGCCAGACAGTTAAGTCATGAATTTTCATTGGTTAAGGCAGCAAAAAAGATCATGACCATGGGGCCGCAATATCTGATCATTAAAAAAGGCGAACATGGAGCTTTGCTGTTCCATAAAGACCAGGTGTTTTTTGCTCCTGCACTTCCATTGGAAGATGTTTTCGATCCCACTGGTGCAGGAGATACATTCGCTGGAGGATTTATTGGCCACATTGCAAGGACAAAAGATATTTCCTTTGAAAATATGAAAACAGCTATTATAGTAGGTTCTGTTATGGCCAGCTATTGTGTAGAAAAATTCGGTACTGAAAGACTAAAGGAAATAACAAAGAAAGACATAGATAAACGCCTCTTGCAATTCCAGGAACTGGTGAATTTTGATATAGAACTAAAGAACTAAGATTTTAGGATTAAAAGAATAGAACTAAGATTTTGAAGGAATGTCTGCACCATGATGTTAGGCAGATTTTAAAGATTTACAGGAATGTATTTAAAATATAGCGACATTACTCTCAGTATTATTGGATCAGCAATGCGTCAAAGAATCTAATTTAAAATCATCCGCCATTATTTTCCTCCTAATCCATAAAATCATACAAATCCTAGTTCTGCCAGTTCTACTACTTCTGTATCGTTACAGTGCTCTTGAATATTTTTTTCTTTCCCTGTAAATTAAACAGCTCGGCATAAATGATATAGATTCCGGAAGGAAGCTTTTGGTGTTTTTCATCCTGGCCATCCCATGTCCATTTGCCTTTAATTCCTAAAAGGTCATTCTTAACCAGGCGACGGATAATTCTTCCATTAGCATCGAAAATGTAGATATTGGCTAGGTAGCCGATAGATTCTATCTGATAGGTAATACTTGTAAAATCATCGATTCCATCATTGTCAGGAGAAAATATTTTAGGTGCAATAGTTAGGGTTGCAGAAAAGGCTTCTGAAGGATTGTATTGTGAATTTTTATAACCCGGTGTGCCATAGCCTGCGGTAGATGCAGCAGAATGCCAATTGGTGGAATTTTGTGATGGTTTATCAGGATCTAATCTTTCCAGAGCTACTCCCTCCGGATTGCTGATCAAAGAAAATTGCCAGCTTTTTGAATAACTGACTTCATCTATAGGCAGACTTTGAGTATTGAGTAGTATTACTGTTCCACTATCATCAGGATAGGATGGCATGGAAGGAACTTCCAGAACTCTGGATGGATCTTTCACCAGATATTCTTTCTCTAATGATAATTTATCTGTTGTTATTACTGCATACTCTTGCGGATATAGGAACAATGGCTCTCCTGATAACTTGTGAATAGAAGCGATTGCCCCTGAAGAATTTCTATTCGCCAGAGATAATTTGCCTGCATTTATAATAATGTTGCTTCTGTTGTATAGTTCAACATAATCGTGGGCATAGGGATGCGGATTAAAAAGAATTTCATTGATCACTAAATCATGAAGGGTGGGTTCTTCTGCAATTCCGGTAGGTACTGAATTATTCTCCAAAACGTTTCCCGTGCAATTAGTTAGTGAATTAACTGTAAGAGTATAAATTATTTTCTTTTCAAGAGGAGAAGAAAGCTTAAGCGTGACCCACTTTGATTGTGCCGAAACTGTTGCGGATAAAACTGAAGGTCCATTTTGTATCTCATAATTTTCAGGTTTGATTGCCTGTGATGGATCGACTTCAGAATTAAATGATAGTAATATGGTTAGTGAATCGGTGGTGTAAGATCTTACTAACTGAAAGGTTGATTGACCTGTAAGGATAGAATCAATAGAATTCTTTTTACCAGGGGTGCCACCATTTATATTTCTGCTTACGGCGTAGTTGTCCATTCCAATGCATGGCTTCTGCGTATCTATCATTTCAAGTGACCATCCGCCATTAGATTTAGAGCTGTTATGATACCAGTCTTTTGTATAGCTTATGGAATGAATGATGCTGCCTGCAGAAGAGATAAGAGAAACAGTTGTACCATTATTAGTTAAGGGAGGAAATGATCTGATTCCCAATGTTTGCCCAAAAGGAGCTAATAGAGAAGCATTTTGTTCTGAAGTTATTATTACAAAACTATCCGAATGTAAAAAATAAGACGGGAATGCGACACTGCTGTAATAGGAGGTTTTTAGTTGGCATCCATAAAGATCTATATCATGACCACTGATATTTTTAATTTCAATATATTCAGCATCAGGCAGATGTACTGTAGGATTTGGCTCGACCATTATTTCATCAATTACAATTTCATACTGGTTGACCTGACTATAAGAGGAATAGTAAATAAGAAGAAGAATACAGATTGTAACAGCTTTCATAAGGGGGGGCCAAAGTATTAAAAAAAGGATCTTTTAACTATAGCATATTTGGATTAAATAGAATTTCTCAATAAATTCGCTCCTTTATGACGAAGATTAAACATACAAAACGTACAAAGAAACAGTTTCTCAAAAGGGAAGGTGTGTAACGTTTTGTGTAAAAGATACAAACAGGCCTTCCCCAAAACGGAAGGCTTTTTTATTCACCATTAAAACTGAATTGAACATTCGTTCAGCCAGTGAATTTTAAAATTGATTATGAAACAACTTAAAGTAGCTGTTGTCGGTGCAACCGGCCTTGTTGGTACAAAAATGCTTCAGGTTCTCGAAGAAAGAAATTTCCCTGTAGGGGAGCTTATTCCTGTAGCTTCTGAGAAATCCGTTGGAAAAGAAGTAACATTTAAAGGCCGGAAATATAAAGTAGTAAGCATGACAG
>JBJMLT010000449.1:0-4985 GCA_045805165.1 Flavisolibacter sp. | reverse complement strand
GGTTCCTTCAAAATATTATAAGAACTATATAATTATTTCTACCAAAAAATTCATTAAGGCTCCGGAAAAGGATGGCTATACCCTTAATGTTACAAACAGTGACGTAACCATTAGTGGCGATACGCATGAAGGAACATTCTACGGCATACAGACCTTAATACAGTTATTGCCTATTGAAAAGACAAGCAGTCTTAAAATACGGCAAGTGAGTGTGAATGATTATCCAAGATTTAAATACAGGGGAATGCATTTGGATGTTGGAAGGCATTTTATGCCGGTAGATTTTGTAAAGAAGTATATAGATTTTATTGCTCTTCATAAAATGAATTATTTCCACTGGCATCTGACTGAAGATCAAGGGTGGAGAATAGAGATTAAGAAATACCCAAGACTAACTGAAGAAGGGGCCTGGAGAAACGGAACTGTAATTGGAAGAAGAGGTGAAGCCGGAAATGATAACATAAGATATGGAGGGTTTTATACTCAGGATGAAGTAAAAGATGTGGTACGTTATGCTGCTGACAGATATATAACTGTAATTCCGGAGATTGAAATGCCCGGACATTCCAGCGCAGCCATTGCAGCTTATCCCTGGCTAAGCTGTTTTCCTGAAGAAAAAACGGTAATTAAAAATCCTTCAGAAGCAAGCAAGCAAGCTACCGGAAAACTAGTTCAGGAAGGATGGGGAGTATTTCCGGATGTGTATTGCGCGGGAAAAGACTCCACCTTTCAATTTCTGCAGGATGTAATGGATGAAGTGTTAACTCTGTTCCCATCAAAATATATTCATGTAGGCGGCGATGAATGTCCTAAAGCAAATTGGAAAAGATGTCCGAACTGCCAGGCAAGAATTAAAAGCCTAGGCTTAAAAGATGAAAATGCGCTTCAAAGCTATTTTATTCAGCGCATGGAAAAATATTTGAACAGCAAGGGAAGAATATTAATTGGATGGGATGAAATACTTGAAGGCGGATTAGCTCCAAACGCTATTGTAATGAGCTGGAGAGGTGAACAGGGAGGAATTGCAGCAGCTAAAGATAAACATACTGTTATAATGACTCCAGGCAAATATGTTTACTTTGATCATGCGGAACATCAAAAAGAAGATTCTATAACCATAGGAGGTTATACACCAATAGACACTGTTTATAATTATGAACCTGTTCCAAAAGAATTAACAGCAGAGGAAGGAAAATATGTGTTGGGAGCCCAGGCCAATGTATGGACAGAATATATGGCCTATCCTTCCAAAGTTGAATACATGATCTTTCCAAGAATGGCCGCTATTTCTGAAGTGCTATGGACGAATAAAGGAGGAAAGGATGAAAAGGATTTTAAGAAGAGGCTGGAGGGGCAGGTGAAGAGATATGGGCGGTGGACAACTGATTAGCTGGTTAGCTAATTAGCTAATTAGCTAATTAGTTGATGTTGGTTGATTAAGTTGATTTGTTGATTGGTTGATAATAAGATTAATTGAATTGTTTGACTGAAAGTAATTAGCTAATATGCTAATTGATTATTATGGAAAAGCAAATGACTGATATAAATTTGATAGATACGTTTGAGAGAATTCCGGTAAAGATCTTTCCAAATCTTTATGAAGGATCGCTGGAAGCGGCAAAAGAAATTGGAGAATTAATCCGCGCTAAACAATCACGAGGTGAAAAATGTGTATTGGGACTTGCCACCGGTTCCACTCCGAAAACCTTATATACTGAGCTGGTGCGAATGCACAGACATGAAGGATTGAGCTTTAAGAATGTCGTCACCTTTAATCTTGATGAATATTATCCGATTGAAAAAGATGCATGGCAAAGCTATAACAGCTATATGCACCGCTTGCTATTTGACCATATTGATATTGATAAAAAAAATATCCATATTCCGAATGGAGAATTACCAAAGGAAGAAATAAAAAAACATTGCAGTGAATATGAACAAAGGATTGAAGAAGCAGGAGGAATTGATCTGCAGATCTTAGGTATAGGCAATAATGGACACATAGGGTTTAATGAACCCGGTTCGAGCATTCATTCAAAAACAAGACTTATCAATCTTGATAACTCCACCCGTCTTGCGAATGCCTATGAATTCGCGAATATAGCCCAGGTTCCAAGGTTAGCCATAACCATGGGGATCAGTACTATCTTAAAAGCCAAAAAAATAATACTACTAGCATGGGGGCCGGGTAAAGCTCCAGTTGTTTCCAAATCGGTTGAAGGGCATGTTACGGAACAAATACCTGCCAGCTTATTGCAACAACATAACGATTGCAGTTTTATAGTTGATGAAGCGGCAGCGTCTGAATTAACCCGCTTCAGATCACCGTGGCTTACCGGAGAAATAGAATGGACTCCCAAAACAATAAAGAAAGCAGTAGTGAACATGGCGCTGGAATTAAAAAAACCCGTTCTTTCATTAACTGATAATGATTATAATGAAGCCGGACTAGGTGATCTATTAGTAGAGCACGGGGAGGCTTATGAAATTAACCTTCAGGTATTTTATTTACTACGGGATTCCATAACCGGGTGGCCGGGAGGAAAACCTAATGCTAACCTACCCACTCACCCTGAACGCAGCGAACCGTATCCAAAAAGAGTAGTTATCTTCTCCCCTCACCCTGATGATGATATTATAAGCATGGGAGGCACTTTTCAGCGATTAACCGACCAGGGACATGATGTTCATGTTGCTTATCAAACATCAGGAAATATTGCAGTAACCGATGAATTTGTAACGCGATTTCTTGACTTTGCCGTAGGCTTTGAAGAAATAGCGGGGATCAATAATGATAAATCGGAAAAGATCTTTGATGATGTCCGCAAATATCTATCAAGAAAAAAGACCGATCAGATGGACACGGCCCAAATAAGAGCCATTAAAGGATTAATAAGAAGATGTGAGGCTAAAGCAACGTGTCGCTATGTGGGTATTCCGGAAACAAATATTCATTTTCAGAATCTACCATTCTATGAAACAGGCACCATAGAAAAAAAACCGATGGGTGAGGAAGATGTTCTGATAACGCTCGAACTATTACAAAAACTAAAACCACATCAGATATTTTGTGCCGGTGATCTTGCAGATCCCCATGGAACCCATAAGGTTTGCCTTGATGTAGTTTTGGAATCTTTAAAGAGATTAAAAATCAAAAAAGAAAGCTGGATCAATGACTGCTGGCTATGGTTGTATAAGGGCGCCTGGCAGGAATGGAATATAGATGAAATTGAAATGGCTGTTCCAATGAGTCCGGACCAAGTGTTGCAAAAGCGATATGGAATATTCATCCATCAATCGCAAAAAGATATGGTACCATTTCAGGGAAGTGATTCCAGGGAATTCTGGCAAAGGGCTGAAGAGCGAAATGGGAATACTGCGAATATGTATGCGCAATTAGGATTAACGCATTATGCGGCGATGGAAGCGTTTGTACGTTGGAGATTTTAAGAATAATCGCTGATCGCTGATGTGGGGATCTCTGATTTCTTTGGGGCGAGAGGCTGATTGGAGATCGCTGATCGCTGATGAGAGGATCTCTGATTTGTTTTATGCGAAATTGATTTTGTATTTGGTGATTGTTCTTATTAAGGCTAGAAGCTTGAGGCTTTCTATGATAGCTGATAGGATTTTTATACTAATTTGCCTGATTTATACGAGGATGGAGAGAAAAATGGAATCTGAGAAGTTAAAAGGTAAAATCGTCAGGAAGATAGATGAGAACATTGAGGAGGTGGTTGGGTGGAAGATTGCTTTAAGTGAAAGATCTTTTAAAAAGAAGCTAACTGTCGGAATTATTTTAATTTGCATTATACTGGCATCCCTACCCTTCTTTTTTCACTATATTGAAAAACGGGATGGATATATAATAAACGATTATATATTAAACCATTTACCAGCCAGGAATGTATCCATACCCATTTTTACACTTATCTGGACCATGGTGATACTGTTTATTGTGCGCAGTACCAAGGATCCTTACCTGTTTCTAACCTATTTGTACAGTTTTGTGCTATTATGCCTATGCAGGATGATAAGCATTTCTGTGGTTGCGCTAAACCCTCCTGAAGGACTTATTGCACTGGTTGATCCCATAAGCAATAGTTTCTACGGTAAGTCGTTTATAACCAAGGATTTGTTTTTCTCCGGCCATACAGCATCACAATGGCTATTCTTTTTATGCTTTCGTCGAAAAGTTGAGAAGACGGCAGCACTAATTTGTACCATTGCGGTTGGTTTCTTTGTATTAGTTCAGCATGTTCATTATTTAATCGATGTGCTTGCTGCGCCAATTTTTGGGACTATTTGCTATTGGGTAGCCAAGAAAATTGTAAATTCGGCACCCAACGAAATACCTACAACCAGTTAATAACTGATTGTATTACATTTGATTGTTTATTTTTTTTAAAAAATTACTTTTGTAGGTTTAAACGTACAAGCCATGAACAGACTGCAAATGCCGAATTATAGTCTAACAGATAAGATAACAGAGGAGCAATTCAATTTTTTTGACAGACATGGACTTATTGTTTTCCCCAATTTTATTGCAAAAGACACTGTTCAGACCTTTATTAAGGAAATTCAAAGAATTGAACGTGAATGGCTGGACCAGGGATTAGAAAAAGTAAACGGGATCCCCTTAAAATTTGGTAAAGATGAGCATGGAAATAAAACGATACAGCGCTTATGCTTTACGAGCCAGTACAGCAGCATTTTACATGAGTTTTTACAGGACCCCCGCCTTAGGGCTCTAACTGAGCTTGTAAAGCCCTATGAAGGTAGAATTGGTGAAGATGAGAAGGATGGATTAGTGGTTAATAATTATATACGCACTCCAAATAGCGCTTTTTCCCAGATGGGATGGCATACTGACAGTCCGAGAGACATATTCATGGGCCATCGCATTATGCCTATGCTTAATGTTGGCATTCACCTGGATGATTGTCCGTACGAAAATGGAGGTCTTCGCGTTCTAGCCGGTACTC
>JBJMLT010000448.1:0-3849 GCA_045805165.1 Flavisolibacter sp. | reverse complement strand
AAGTATTCCCGATAAGGAAACTACAGTGCAAAAGGGAGTATATTCTCAGGGAGATGCTGCATTTGCAGACTATCTTATAAATGTCGGTATCAATCTTAAATTCTGATCATTGAAGAACATTAATAAGAAGCCGCCATTGAACAGGCGGCTTCTTAATTTATCACCTTTGAAGATTTACTCGTTTAATGGTGTAAATTGAAGCGGAATGCTCTTCTTAACTAATGCTATATGAACACTTCTTTTCCGAAACTGCTTTTACCGGCAATCCTGCTGGCATCCTTCATTGTAAATGCACAGAATGATAATATTCAGAGACTGGATTCATTTTCGGGTGAGTTTATAAAAAAAATAAGATCAGTAGAAAGTGAAAAAGCCTGGCTCGTAAGCAATAAATCAATTTACACCGCGGGTGAACGTTTGTGGTTCCGAGCATTTTTATTACATGCATTCTCAAATAAAATAAGTGTTCAATCTAAATTATTGTTCGTTGACCTTGTTAATATAAAGGATAATGTGGTAGCAAGGTCTTTAATGAATCCACAAAAGCAGCAATGGAATGGAATGATCACTTTGCCCGATACCATTGCCACAGGCTATTACTGGCTAAGGGCATATACAGGTTCAATGGCAACCAAAGATTCAAACAATGCCGCTATACTTCCGTTATATATTATAAATCCGGCCAGTCCCTCCTTTACTAATCCTGATAAAAAGAATAATAGCATAACTAACAGCTTACAACCACAATTAGATATTTTTCCAGAAGGAGGTAACCTGATTACAGGAATAAATACTTCCGTTGGCTTTTATTTGCACGATGCAGAAGGTAATCCACTCATTGGTACCATTAAAATAAAGGACAATCATGATACAGTAGTGTCTGTAGCTTCAACTTCAGAGAATGGATTATCAAAAGCTGAATTTTTTCCTTATTACTACAGAAAATACAAGGCAGTAGCTTCAGTTAATGATAAAGAATATAGCTTTCCTCTTCCTGCATTTAATCGCTTTGCAGCACAATTAGCCGTTACAGGAGATAATAGCAGCATTCTTCAGTTGCGAACCGTACTGGAAGATTCTATTTTCAATGCCGATGCACCAACCTATGTTATAGGAATTTCAAGAGACAGCTTATGCTTTGCAGCGGTAGGATATGGCTCTTATGAAACTAATATACCAAAAGCCAAATTTCCTCAGGGCATAGCAACCTTTCTTTTGTTCGACAGGGATTTTAGTCTTATGAGTGAAAGAAGCGTTTATATTAAAGAGAGTGTAATAAATCTCAAAACCTTATTAAATAAAACCACATTTACTAAAAGATCTAAAGTAGTTCTTACAGCTTCCGTATTGAATAAAAATGCTATTCCTGTACCTGCATCCATTACAATAACTGTTGCAGACAGTAATGTTATTGCTTCTAACAACAGCCAATCTGTAGCATCACTCATCAGAGAATCCAAATATGGATCTATAAACGACTGGAATATCCTCCATTTAAATAATGTAACTGAAAGAGATATTGATAATTTAATGTTTTGCAAGCCTTCATTTTATGAAACACTGAATAAGGAATCCGGCCCAAAGGATAACAATTCGCTGAATGATATATTTAATATTAAGGGAAGGATAGTTGATAAACAGAATACTCCACTGGCGAATAGAGCTTTGAGCCTGGTCTATAAAGGGGAGGATAATATTATTACAAGTGTTACAACTGATAACGAGGGTAGATTTGATTTCCCTGTTTCAGGTTATATAGATAGCACTCAATTTATTATCCAGATGACTAACTTAAAAGGGAAGAAGGAAATTCCAAAGATTGTCCTGGAAGGTTTTCCATATCCTCATTTTCAAACCCCGCTCCATTTAAAAAAGCGTTTAGAATTAAGTTCTCCTGTAAGATCAGCTTATTTAAAACACTATGCAGATACTAATTACACAACTAATGGAATTCTAAAGCCAGTGCAGGTAAATGCAAAAAGTAAAACATATTATGATCGGACAGGTAGAATGAGCTCGAATACATCTGTTTTAACTTCAGAACAATTATTAAGACTTGGCATGGGAAATTTAGGTATTGGCATTTTAAGATTGCCAGGCGTTCAATTAATTAATGGATTTGTTTCAATGATGTATGGTCCGGATGATATGAATGGCATTAATTCCGCATCCGAGCCTTTAATACTATTGGATGGAGTACAGATGTCTGGTCCGGTACTTCAGTTCCTTAATACTTTAGATCCCAGGCAAATTGAATTTATTGAAGTATTCAAAGGAACTGAGGCTAGTATGTTTGGGTTAAGAGGAGGGAAGGGAGTAATTTATATTCATTCCTCCGGTGATATTAAGCAGGACTTTTCATTGAATGACAATACCGGTATTTATAAATTTTACAGACCTGGATATTCCAAACCCGCTGTATTTCCAGCTATAAGCTATTCAGATAAAGAAAGTAAAGACTTTTCGTTTAAGGATTCACGTTCTACATTGTATTGGAACGGAAATGAGATTACAGACAACAAAGGGAATTTAAACTTTACTTTCTTTACAAGTGATATTCAACGGGTATACAAAGTTACCCTCACCGGAATAACTGTTCATGGCGACTTAATTTATGAAACCATTTCGTTCCCTAATTTATAACCACGGTCAATGTTCAGACGTTACTTATTGATCACATTTTTAATCTGCACCTGTTGTTCTTCTATAGCACAGTTATGTAAAGGCAATTCAGGAGATCCAATTGTCAATGTTACATTTGGTACATATCATGGTCGTCTCGGTTATAATGAAACAGATTTTGACTACACTGGTGGTTGTCCTATAAAAGGTTCTTATACTATTACCCCTTTAGTTTTTGGATGTGGAGATAACAGGTCCTGGCTTACCGTAGCAGGAGATCATACAATGGATGTTGGCGGAAACTATATGCTTGTGAATGCAGAAAGCTGGGATGGTGTTACTACATCTGCCATTGTTCATAGGGATACCGCAACCGGTTTGTGTAATAATGTACAATATGTATTTTCAGCCTGGGCCACAGGAGTTATTCGAAGGTTTAGTTGTGAAGGGAAAGCCGTTACGGCAAACCTTCAATTTAAAGTAACCAGTTTATCCGGTGTATTGATTGCATCTTATGATGCAGGCGATCTACCACGTACAGAAGAAAGCTTCTGGAAACAATATGGTTTGACTTTTAGAATGCCACCCGGCGAAAGCTCGGCAATTTTAACTGTATATACTACCAGGAAATACGGATGTGGTCAGGGGTTTGCCATTGACGATATAACATTAAAACCCTGTGGTCCTGTAATAAATGCATTAGTAAATGGATCAGCCGGCCCTTTGCGGGTATGCGCGGATTTCAATAAGCCATTTATTTTTACTGCTACTTACGAAGCCGGTTTTGCTAATCCATCCATACAGTGGCAAAATAGTCTTGACAGTGGTAAAACATGGTCAGATATTGCCAACGCAACTCAATTGAATTTCTCCATCTTCAGGAAGGATACGGGATTGATCCTATACCGTATGGCAGTTGCCGAAGGAGATAATATTCATTCCCTTCATTGTCGAATTCTTTCTAATGTACTTTCTACTGATGTTCACGCAGTGCCTCCTCATTATCCACCTAATAATGTATTAGGTTGTCTTGATAAGGACCTGTTATTACCTAAGCGCGATCCATTTGCCATCTCAAGTATGTGGACGGGACCAAATGGATATAATACGACCTATCAATATGCTTCCGTGCCACACTTTACTTATACGGATACAGGATTATATCAATTACAGCAGCACTTTCTTACAGGCTGTACAACACTGGACAGTTTTTATGTACAGGCATTT
>JBJMLT010000447.1:0-3522 GCA_045805165.1 Flavisolibacter sp. | reverse complement strand
GCATTAGAGTAAGATCACAAGTAGAGACCTATAATTATTTACTTAATAAAATAGATATCCCAGTTGAAATTAGCAGCCATTGATATAGGTAGTAATGCAGCCCGATTATTGATAACGGAAGTAATTTCAGGTCCTCAGGATAAGCCCGAATTTATTAAGCTTACTCTCGTTCGTGTTCCCCTCCGTCTTGGATTTGATGTTTTTGAACGAGGTGAAATTTCAAACAGAAGAATTGAAAACCTAATTAAGACTATAAAATCTTACAAGCTATTAATTGATGTTTATGAAGTGAATCATTGGATCACAGTAGCAACATCCGCTATGAGAGATGCTCTCAATGCAGGATTTATCCTTGAACGGGTTAAGCAGGAAACAGGTGTTGATATTAAAGTGATAAGCGGAGAAGAAGAGGCTTCTAATATCTATGAAAATCACATTGCTGAAAATATGAATTCGCTGGAATCTTATCTCTATATCGATGTAGGCGGAGGAAGTACGGAACTTACGTTTTTTAGCGATGGCAGACTGATTACAAAAAAATCTTTTAACATTGGAACAATCAGGCTAATTAAAAATCAGGTTTCAGAAGAGAACTGGAATGAAATGAAGGATTTTATTAAGCAAAAAACAAGCGGATATCATCATATCACTGCTATAGGCTCCGGTGGAAATATCAATAAGATTTTCTCTTTATCTAAAAGAAAGGAAGGAAAGCCATTAAACCTTGAGCTTTTAAGAAATTATTATAAAGAATTCAGCAGCATGACCCTTTCCCAGAGAATCAGTCTTTATAAATTAAGAGAAGACCGTGCGGATGTAATCGTTCCGGCTTTATTAATTTATATAAATGTGATGAGATGGGCTGATTCTGAAGAAATATATGTTCCTAAAATTGGACTTGCGGATGGACTTATCCATATTCTCTACGACAAGATCAAAAAAGGTGAATTAATAGATAAATAAAGTTGGCATTAATTCAGTTTATTCAATTAGCTAAACAGCAAATTAGCTAATCAGCTAATTATACTAATTTGCCTCAAATTGATTTATGAGCCCCCACGAATCTGAAGCAAAGCGTATTACTACGAATACTCTTCAAAGAATGAAAGCTTCCGGAAAGAAAATATCAATGCTTACAGCATATGATTATTCTTTTGCACGTATCATTGATGCATCAGGTATTGATGTTATTCTGGTAGGCGATTCGGCATCTAACGTAATGGCAGGGCATGAAACCACCCTTCCAATTACATTAGATCATATGATCTACCATGCTTCTTCCGTTATTCGTGGAGCAGCAAGATGTTTGGTCACTGTAGATCTTCCATTCGGTTCATATCAATCCAATAGCGATATTGCTTTAGCTTCTGCTATTCGTATCATGAAGGAAACTGGTGCCCATGCTATAAAGCTGGAAGGAGGTGAAGAAGTGCTGGAATCCGTTAAACGCATTATTTCTGCAGGCATTCCGGTAATGGGCCATTTAGGACTTACTCCACAATCAATTTATAAATTCGGAACTTATAGTGTACGGGCAAAAGAGCAGGCAGAAGCAAATAAATTAAAAGCAGATGCATTATTGCTCCAAAATGCAGGCTGTTTTGCTATAGTTCTTGAAAAGATTCCTGCCATACTGGCAAAGGAAGTTTCTGAAACTTTATCAATTCCAACTATTGGAATCGGAGCCGGACCTAACTGTGATGGACAGGTCCTTGTAATGCATGACATGCTGGGCATTAATACTGAATTCAAACCGCGCTTTCTAAGGCAATATCTCAATCTTAATGAAAAAGTGTCAAATGCCGTTAAACAATATATAAATGATGTTCGATCGGGTAATTTCCCCAATCAAACAGAATCTTACTAATACTCTTTATTGTATAATCCTATTTTTGCGAACAAAATTATGCTATGAGGAATATTGGACCCCTGATTTCAGGGGCAATTCTGATCTTTTCAAGCCTTTTATCTAATGCCCAGGAAAAGGAAGAAATGGATCCTGTTACTATCACTTCAACCATATCAGAAAAAAAAATTTCACAAACCGGAAGGAACCTGATAATAATTAAAGGAGAAAGATTTTCCCAGCTTCCTGTTCATTCAATTGACGAACTTTTAAGATACTTACCCGGGATAGAGGTTCAATCCCGTGGACCATTTGGCGCTCAAAGTGATATCGTTATTAGAGGAGGCACTTTTCAACAAGTGCTTGTTATACTTGATGGCGTAAGATTAAATGATCCCAATACTGGCCATTTTACAAGTTATATTCCGATTGCCCCATCAGAAATTGACCGCATTGAAATTTTAAAGGGTGCATCTTCCGCAATTTATGGTTCAGAAGCTGTAGGTGGCGTTATACACATTATCACTAAATCATTTTCAAAAACTAAAAGATCACCTGAAGCAATTGCAGAATTTACAGGTGGACAATACGATTTATATACAATAAATGCCGGTGGAACTTATACTTCAGAAAATACAACAATAAGTGGTGGCCTTTTATCTAATAACACTAAAGGTCAACCACAAAGAGGAATTAATGGCTTCGTTAACAACAATACTATTTCACTTTCTATTGCAGAGAAGATTAAAGATAAATGGCAGCTTTCATTTCGTTCTTCATTTGATAACAGAAAATTTGCAGCTCAGAATTTCTATACCAATTTTATATCGGATACAGCAAATGAAAAGGTCAAAACTTTTTGGAATCAATTACAGGTAACATATACAACAAAAAAGGATATACTGACGCTAAATGCCGGATATAAGAATTTGGAAGACAGGTATGCTTTCAGTTCAAATATTACCCCTAACCAGAATAAAAGTAATTTAATTCAGGGATTGATTACAGATGAATGGAAAGTAACCAATAAAGTCACTTTCGTAAGCGGCTTGCAATTTATAAGCAAACAAATATCTTCAAATGATCGCGGAGACCACAAAGTAGACCAGGCTGCCACTTTTGCAATTTTAAATGCTCAAATAAGCGAACATTTTTTTATAAGTCCTGCTCTTCGCCTAGATTGGAATCAAATAAGCGGTTGGCAGCTGGTACCGCAAGCAAATTTATCCTGGCAGGATGAAAAATTTCAGTTAAGAGGGTCTGTAGGAAAAACTATTCGGGATGCTGACTTTACGGAACGCTATAATAATTATAACAAGACTTTCGTTAAAAGCGGATCTATTGGAAATCCTGATCTTGTATCAGAAAAATCTTTAAGCTATGAAGCTGGTGCAGATTATTTTATTACTGGTCAAATTAAAATTTCTGGTACTTTTTTTCAGCGCTTTTATAGAGATCTTATCGATTTTGTTAATACCCCTTATGAGGATATTCCAAGAAAATCTAACCTCTCTCTTACCGGAACTTATGCATTTGCAAAAAATATATCTAAAGTAACAACCACAGGATGGGAAACTGATTTACAATATTTACTTCAATTGAATAAAAACGATCACCTTTGGGCTACTTTAGGTTTTACATGGTTGCAAAGTCAAAGCAGTAGTGGTACACCTTCT
>JBJMLT010000446.1:0-8629 GCA_045805165.1 Flavisolibacter sp. | reverse complement strand
GGCTTATACCAAAGCTGGAAAACACTTGAGGCAATTGATAAAAAGTTTGAAAAAGTTGTTCATCTGCAAAAAGAAAAATAATGGCTAACCTATCAATGACCCGTGGAATTGTAGTTGAAAAACATGATCTAAAAAAATCGAATTATACCATTGCACTTGTTTCATTGGCTGTATTGTATTTTATGATGGGCCTGATCACCTGCCTTAACGACACTCTTGTGCCTTTTTTTAAAAATGGATTTAAGCTTAGTTATGCAGAATCTTCCCTTGTGCAATTTTATTTCTTTTTAACCTATGGCATTATGTCCATACCTGCAGGATCCATAGTAGAAAAAATTGGCTATAAAAAAGGAATGGTTCTTGGATTCACGATTGCTGCAATAGGTGCCTTTTTGTTTATACCTGCATCTTTAATGCATCAGTATATTTTATTTCTGGCGGCGTTATTTATAATTGCAATAGGAATTGTTCTATTACAGGTAGCTGCCAATCCTTATGTTACTATTCTTGGTCCAGCGCGTACCGCTTCTTCAAGATTAACTATGGTGCAGGGTGTCGGTTCCATAGGAACTACGGTAGCTCCCTTATTAGGCGCGTATTTTATTCTTTCACGGATAAAGGAATCTCAAACATCCAGCCAGGCTGTTCGTACGCCATATATAATAATAGGAGCCGTTCTATTATTGATCGCCTTTATAGTTTACCGTTTAAAACTTCCTTCTATTAAAGCTGGTTCAGAGAACAGGAATGATCTAAAAATTCAAGAAGTAACATCAGCCTTCTCTTACAGGAACTTAAACTTTGGCATAGCTGCTATTTTTCTATACGTTGGCGCAGAAGTTTCAATAGGAACATTTCTTACAAACTATATTTCAGATTCATTAAAAATAGATGTGCATCAGGCAAACAGATATGTGGCTTTTTATTGGGGAAGCATGCTTGCAGGACGTTTAATTGGTTCCTTTTTACTTAGAACGTTAAAACCGTCAGTTGTATTAAGGGTATGCGCTTTATGCGCTGTATTCTTAATTGTTGTTTCAATTACTTCGTCCGGACCTTTAGCTATCTGGAGCATGATAACCGTTGGCTTGTGTAACTCAATTATGTTCGCTACCATTTTTTCTCTTTCAGTGAACGGTTTGGGAAAGCATACAACAAAAGCATCCGGTCTTTTGTCCACTTCTATCGTTGGTGGTGCCATTATATCTTTTACGGTCGGTTTACTAAAAGATAATTTTACATGGCCTATTGCATTTGCACTTCCTGCCATTTGTTATCTGTATATATTTTTCTATGGCGCAAACGGATACAGATCAAAATACAGTGCTACTTACTAAAATGAATAGGACAGAAAGAGTATGAAAAAAATATGGATCATTTCATTTATGCTGGCATTCTTTACAGGCTGTTCTGTTAAAAAAGGTACCGGTCGCTCCGATCCAAGTCCTATTATACCTAATATTATTGTTGTAGATTATAAAAACCTCATTAAAGCTGAAAGCAGCTTTATTATTTCTAATCAGATAGACAGTGCTTTTATTATGTCTTCTAAAAAAGAGACAGCGGGCTATAAGATTAATCCCTATTTTAATAATATTTCTGCTCGCGCAATCTTGGAAAATGCAGATCCATCAACGATTACTGCGGTGAAAAAGTGGATCGCATGGTATATAAATCATTTAAATACCGATGGTTCTATTGATGACTATTATATTGATAGTGTAAATGGAAAAATACTACTGGCACCCACAGGTGACTTTGATTCTATTGATTCATATGCGGCAACCTTTTTTACTCTATTAAGGAAATTATGTGAGGTGTCTCCAGTAGATACCAAATGGATAAGTAGTTATTCAGATTCAATTCTAAAAATTTCAAAAGCATTGGAAAGTGTAATAGATAAAGATGGATTAACCATTGCCAAGACTTCCTACCCAGTAAAATATACTATGGATAATAGTGAAGTTCAGGAAGGCATAAATGATCTTGTATGGTTAATTCAGAATGTATTAAATAATGGTGATGCTGCTTATTGGCAACAACTACAGGCTAAAAATGCCTTAGCGATTGAAAATATTTTATGGAATACAAATGATCAGAATTATTTCTCTTCAAAAGACCAAAAGGCTAATTGGAGGATCTTTTATCCAGATGCTACCTGTCAATTGTATCCTATCTGGTGCAAATTGATCACACCGGAATCTTCCAAAGCAAAGAGCTTGTGGAATACTTTCAATGATTATTATCCTGACTGGTCTTCCGGAAAAATATATGATGCAGGCGGATATCCCTGGACACTTATAAGCTATGTGTCTGCATTAATGAATGATAAATCACGAACTGATTCCTATCTGCACTATGTTCAATCATTTACTGATAAAGGCCTCCAACCCACCGAAAACTGGTATAACCTGGAAGCAGCATTTGTTATATTGGCTGCAAAAAAAATTGGTCAGTAAACAATAAAGGATTTATTCGAGAGCTAAGACTTTATTTCTTACTAATAAACAGGCTCCTATGATTCCTGCATATTCTCCAAGCTTCGACATCTTTAATTGAGTATCATTATTAACCAGGTTAAGAGAATATTTATTCATAGCGCTTTTTATTGGAAGTCTAATGTATTCACCCGTAGCTGAAAGACTTCCACCAAGTATAACCAATTGCGGATTGAACAGATTTATTAATTGGGCGATTCCACGACCAATATGGCTTCCTATTTTTTCAATTAATTCTATAGCAAGAACATCATCATGGTTGGCAGCATAAATAATATCATCCATTTGAATTTCATCCGGAGTTTTATCAGATGTAAGTGAAGAAGAATAGCCCTCTTTTAATTTTTCCCTAAAAATCCTTACTAGCGCCCATCCAGATGCTTCCGTTTCAAGACAGCCCTTTTTACCACAATGGCAAAGGATTTCATTGTCAAAAAATGGTATGTGGCCAAACTCACCGGAATAGCCAGATTTACCATAATAAAGCTGGCCATCTATAACTATTCCAAGACCAATGCCATAGTCAAGATTTAAAAACAATACATCTCTTTCTGCTTTTACTACACCAGAACTGTATTCTCCATATGCCATAGCTCTGGAATCATTTTCAAGGAATACGCGAATGCCTAATCTTGATTCAATGATCTTCGCTAATGGTTCTTCTTCAAAATAAAAAAAGCTGTAGCTATAACCGCTGTCCTTATTAATCCTGCCGGAAAGATTGATACCAATACCCAATATTTTTTCTCTGGGTACCGGTGCGTTTTGAATAAATTGTTCTATTAGTTCACACAGGTCATCCAAAGATTGTTTACTATTATCCAACTTATAAGGAAGCTTTTCTGCACTTTGAACAATATTCTTATGAAGATCTGATAAGCCTATATTTAAATGACTCTTTTTCACATCTACTCCAATAAATAAAGCAGAATCGGGGATAAGGCCATACAATACAGGTTTTCTTCCACCTACTGAATCTATCTTTCCATTGTCCTGAACCATTCCATCCTCAATAAGGTCGTTTAAAAGATTAGTGACCTTTGGCGGACTCAAATTCAATTCCTTACTCAGGTCGGCTATTGTGGCATTGCCAATATTGGCAAAATAGGACAATACAGCTTTTTTAAGATTGATATTCTTATAAGCCACTCCCGTTATATTATCACTATTTACTTCTTCAAAAAAACTTTTAGCCATGAATTAATTTGGAAATAAATTTTATGAATATACAGCTTCTAATAAAATTATTCTATTAATAAGTAGCTGGATAGACTCCATTTATTAATATATGGTACCTATTTTATCCTATTTTCCATTTTATTATTAAATTTATTTTTTAATTGGACTCATTTAATAAAAAATATTATTAGATATTTGCTCATTTTTAATAATTATTTGTAAATTGGTCAAGAATTCAAAAATAATTTTCTGTTTTTAACCTGTTTTTCAATGATATCCCTCCTATGAAATTTTCGCATTTTAATCATGTATAGCTTTATGAATCAAATACTTAGCTGATCATTTTTGCTTTTATTGTAACATTTTTAAAAACTGCCAATTAGAAAACACTTTTATGCGACGCAAGACAATTCCCAAAACAATCCACATTTCATTGCTTATCCTGTGCCTTTTCTTCAATCTTTTAGTAATGGCTCAAATTTCAATTAATGGAAAAGTAATTGGAAATGAGGATAAGCAACCTATTTCAGGAGCTTCAATCCAGATTAAAGGAACTACAAAAGGTGCTGTATCTGATAACCAGGGTAATTTTTCAATTTCCGCCCGACCATCTGATGTTTTAATTATTTCATATTCAGGTTTTCAATCACAGGAAATTAAAGTAGACCGGCAAACATCATTACAAATTGTACTGAGTCATTCAGTCAATTCCCTAAACGAAGTAGTAATTACCGGATATACTTCACAGCTTCGAAAAGATATTACGGGATCCGTTGCTACTGTTAATATAACAGCAGCAAAACAATTACCTGTTTCCAGTTCAGAGCAATTACTGCAAGGACAGGCTTCAGGCGTTAATATTCTTAATTCAGGAGTTCCGGGAGGAAATAACTTTATAAGCATTCGTGGTATTCCTTCATTTGGTAACTCAACTCCCCTTTTTGTAATTGATGGAGTACAGTCTACCTCTATGTCTGATATCAATCCTAATGACATTGAATCCATTTCCGTATTAAAAGATGCCGGTGCTGCAGCCATATATGGAATTAGCGGGGGCAATGGAGTAATTGTTATTACAACAAAAAAAGGAAGGTCAGCACAGTCATCTCTTAATTATGATGCTTATTACGGAGTTACACAACCACTACAGGGAAATGTCTTTCATCTTGTTGGTGTTCAGGAAATTGCCAAATTCAACTTTATGGTGAATCCGCAAAGTCAGTTTTTTGCCAATGGAACTATACCTGATTTTGGATATCAGCAAGCTGGGGGAGCAAAAGGTTTTGCGAATGCCGGTGATGCGGCTGTAGATCCGTCAAAATATAATTATGATCCAACGGATGTTACCGGACCACAAAATGATTATTTAATTCAGGCTTTCAATAAACAAGGGATGGGAACTGACTGGTTTCACGAAGCTTTTAAATATGCACCCACGCAAAGCCATTCAATTTCCGCAAGCGGCGCGAATAATAAGAATTCATATTTCTTGTCAGCCCAATACCTCGATCAGGAAGGGACTTTAATAAATACTTATAAGAAAAGATATTCAATACGTGCAAATAATACTTTTTCAATCAATAATCATATTCGCATAGGTGAAATATTATTGGGTTATTATACTCAAACGCCAGGATCCTTTTTAAATCAAAATGAAGGAAGTCCCATAGCATATGTAGCCGGTGCATCTCCTATTATTCCTGTACATGATATAAAAGGTAATTGGGGCGGTGGATGGGATGGACCAGGCGATATCGGTGCCCGTAATCCTGTTGCCATTCAGACAATGACAAAGGATAATTATGATAAGAACTGGGTGTTACAAGCCACCGGATTTGCAGAAGTAGATTTTCTCAGGCATTTCACAGCACGTACTGCACTAAGCTTTACCTCAGTTAATGATTATAATAAAACTATCGGACACAACCAATATTTCGATATTATAGGTCATAATCTTCCCACTGGTGATGCAGAAAATTCGTCATACGCTTCAACACGTCAGTGGACAAATACACTCGTTTATAATCAAATTTTTGGAGATCATAATGTAAAGGTCCTTGGCGGCATGGAGCAGATCGATTTTCATGGATCGGGTCAGGGAGGGGGTGTGAATGATCTGTTTTCTCTCGATCCAAATTATGTAACATTAAGTAATGGAAATAGTAATGTTACCAATTACTCTTATATAGCTCAACCTTACAGGTTGTTATCATTCTTTGCCCGTTTGGATTATGCTTATCAAAGTAAATATCTGTTGGGAGCAACAATACGTCGTGATGGATATTCAGGATTTGTTGGCGACCAAACCTATGGTAATTTTCCTTCTGTTTCTCTGGGTTGGCGTATTTCACAAGAATCATTCATGTCACATTTTGCATGGATTAACGATCTTAAGATCCGCGCAAGTTTAGGAACTGCGGGTTCAAAAGCCAGCGTGCCCGGGAACAATGCGTATTCCACTTATAGCTCCGGACTTACTACAGGTGCCTATTCATTCAATGGCACTACGCTTACAAATGGATTTTATCAGGCTCAATTGGGTAATCCAAAAACTCATTGGGAAAGTGATAAGATACAGAATATTGGTATTGATGGTACCGTGCTAAAAAATGCGTTGGATTTTACTTTGGAATATTATAAAAAATCAATTAGCGGATTATTATTCCAGGAACCTTTATTAGCAACTTATGGAGCAGCATCTTCGCCATTTATTAATGTTGGTGATATTCAAAATAAGGGTATTGATGCTTCTGTAACCTATCATGGATCTGTGGACCGTGATTTCAAATATAATGTGGGGCTTATTTTCACTTCTTATAAGAACATGGTAGTTTCAGTTCCCGGTAATTATTTCGATGCTTCCTATTCTTCAAATGGTCCTTTCTCAAGGAATCAGGTGGGCCATCCCGTAGGTGCTTTTTTTGGATATAAAGTAGTAGGTTATTATAAGGATGATGCAGATGTTGCTAAATCTCCTATTGAACAGGATGCAGCTCCGGGAAGATTTAAATATGCCGATATAAATAAAGATGGTGCCATTACTCCCGATGACCGGACCTTCTTTGGAGATCCAAATCCAAAATTTACTTATGGCTTTAATCTTAGTGCGTCCTATAAGAATTTTGATCTATCCATGTTCCTGTATGGTTCTCAAGGCAATCAGGTAATGTCTTACAGACCCGGATTGACCATTGATCAGTATTACAATTCATGGACGCCAGATAACCTAAATCCAAAATATCCAAAAGCAGAAGCAGGATCCTATTTCAGTACCAATGCGGTTATTAATTCCTGGGCTATGGAAGATGGTTCATTTTTAAAATGCAGATATCTCACACTTGGTTATAATCTTCCTTCTTCTTTAATAAAAAAGATTGGAATATCACGTTTTCATATTTATGGACAGGTTGTGAATCTATTCAAGATTACAAAATACACTGGATTGGATCCTGAATTAACTCCTTCTTCTTCAAACCTCAATCCATATCAACAGAGTTCAGGCTTTGGAGTGGATTATGGAAATTATCCAAATACAGAACGCAAATTCATTTTTGGAATTAATATGGCCCTTTAATAAAAAAGAAAATGAAAAAAACAACTATAAAAAAATTCACAGTAGCCATACTTATATTAAGCATGGCCATTTCCTGCAAGAGATATCTCGATATTCAACCTACAGGAGTATTAAGTAACAATGTATTAGCTACAAAAGCAGGTGTGGAAGGATTATTAATTGGCAGCTATTCTCTTTTACGCGGTTATAATCCTGCAGTATCTAACAGTGGTGTTCGTCAGTGGACACAGGCAGCCAGTAACTGGGTCTATGGAAGCGTAGTTGCCGATGAAGCTCATAAAGGCTCTGTTTCTTACGATCAGGCTGAAATTGCAAGCATGGAATCATATAATACGAATCCGGTTAATCCTTACATTAATGATAAATGGATCTCTTTATATGCTGGTGTTCAAAGAGCAAATGATGTGCTTAGAGAAATCGCTTTGGTTAAAGATGGCTCTTTAACTGAAGATGAAACTAAAGAAATAGTAGGTGAAGCAAGATTTCTAAGAGGATTTTTTCATTTCGAAGCGGCTAAAATGTTTAAGAATATTCCATTCATAGATGAAACCGTATCATATGAAAATGGAAATGGGAATGTTGCAAATACACAATCTGCATGGCCTAAGATAGAAGCCGATTTACTGGCAGCGATAGCTGTATTACCAAATACTCAACCGCAGCCCGGAAGAGTGAATGTTTGGGCAGCAAAAACATTCCTTGCCAAAACTTATATGTTCGAGCATAAATTTCAGGAAGCAAATGTTTTACTGAAAGATATTATTGCTAATGGAGAAACTTCAACCGGATTAAAATACGACCTTGTACATTATTCCGATAACTTTAATCCTTCAACTAAAAATAGTTCAGAATCAGTTTTTGCTGTTCAGTTTACTGTTCATGATGGTGCTAATGGCCTCGATGGTAATAGTGGTGACATTTTGAATTTTCCTGCCGGTGGACCCGCCACCTGTTGCGGATTTTTTCAACCCTCTTTTACTTTTGTAAATGCATTTAAGACGGACCCTTCAACAGGTTTGCCTCTATTCGATACGTATAATAATAATGATCTTAAAAATGACCAGGGTCTTACTTCCGCCGATCCCTTTACACCATCCACTGAAACTTTAGATGCCCGTTTGGATTGGTCAGTAGGCAGAAGAGGAATACCATATCTGGATTGGGGAATTCATCCAGGTAAATCATATATCACTACACAGGATGAAGGCGGACCATATAGTCCTATAAAAAATGTTTATTATCAGGCAGCCCAGGCTACAACAAGTGATAATGGAGGCGGTTGGGCTCCGGGCCAGGCAACTTCAAACAATTATAACTTAATACGTTTTGCAGATGTTCTTTTGTGGGCAGCAGAATCTGAGGTTGAAATTGGAAGTCT
>JBJMLT010000445.1:0-6554 GCA_045805165.1 Flavisolibacter sp. | reverse complement strand
CTTTAAGAGCTTTTATAGAAATAAGAAATAAGCAAATTGTTGAACATCAAAAAATGATGACCTACAGTTATGCAAGTTGTTTTGCTGCTGTTACTTTAAGAATATATCTACCTGTATTAACTCTGCTATTCAACGATTTTACGACAGCTTATCAATTAGTAGCATGGCTTTGCTGGGTTCCCAATATTATTGTCGCCTATATAATTGTAAAAAGGCTTCAACCTTCTGCAGTTGATCTTGCACTGACATAAATTTTGATAATTATCCTTCTTAATTGGAATATTCCTTGATAGCACCACTAACGGGTACCTCTTTACTTACATTTGTTTATATAAAATGGCAGGAATTAAAAAAGATTGGAAATTATGAATAGTTCAGTCTCACAAAAAAACTTTTACTTAATACTAATACTGGGATTGTTAACAGCGATCGGTCCTTTATCCATAGACATGTATTTACCTGCCTTTCCAGCAATAGCTAAAAACCTGAATACTTCGGTATCAAAGGTGATGCTTTCCTTATCAAGCTTTTTTATTGGCATTTCTGCAGGACAATTAATTTATGGACCATTGCTTGAAAGATTTGGCAGAAAGAAGCCGTTATATGCAGGACTGATCATTTATTTCCTTGCTTCTTTAGGATGTGCTTTTGCATCGTCTGTAAATGCACTGATCCTGTTCAGGTTATTGCAAGCCCTTGGCGGATGCGCAGGAATGGTAGCTGCCCGCGCAATTGTGCGCGATATCTTTGAAGTAAAAGAAAATGCCAAGATATTTTCGCTGCTCATGCTTGTGGTGGCAGTTTCGCCCATTATTGCTCCTACACTAGGCGGATACGTAACTTCAATTTTAGGGTGGCGATATGTATTCGGGATATTAATACTGGTAAATTTTTTAATCATTACCGGCGTCTATTTTTTATTACCTGAAAGTAAAAGACCAGATCCTGGCTTTTCGTTGAAGGCACCAGCCATAGTAAAAAATTTTATAACCATTATAAAACACCCGCAATTTTACACATTTACATTTACAGGTGCCATTGCCTATGCAGGACTGTGTGCCTACGTGAGCGGCTCGCCCTATGTATTCATGGAAATATTTAAAGTAAATGAAAAACAATTCGGATGGATCTTTGCACTGATCGCCGTTGGCATTATAGGTGCGAGTCAAATAAACAATATTGCACTGAAATATTATTCCAGCATTCAGATCATAAAAATGGCCTCTTTCAGCCAAAGTTGCATAGGAATACTTTTAGGCTTCCTAAGCTTAATGCACTTAAATGAATTATTCATTAGCATCTTTTTGATCTTTTTATTTATGGGTTGCCAGGGCTTTATTTTTCCTAATGCTTCGGCACTTTCATTAGCTTCCTTTGGTCATAATGCCGGAAGCGCTTCCGCATTAATGGGAGCTATTCAAATGTGCATTGGGGCAGGTGCATCTGCTTTGGTAAGCATTTTACAAAACCACACAGCGTTACCTATGGCCGGGGTTATGGCATTTAGCTCAGTAACCGCATTTATTGTTTTCTCGCTTGGAAGAAAAATTATCATTCGTAATAGCAGCAAAGAAGAAATAGAGCAAGAAGATGTTGAAATGATAACTACTTTATAATATTTATATGATCGATTGATCTGCCAGGTATAGAATAGACAGATAATTTTGCTGCGTTGCTTCTGCAAGAGCTAATTCACAAGTTCTGGTTGATGAATAGTAACCATCATACTTTCCCTGCTTTATTTCAAGTGCTTCCTCTTTTGTGGCAGAATTTATAAGCTCAGGAAACAAAAAGCCGCGATCTCCCGCCATTCCACAGCAGCCGGAATGATTTGCTATTACTACTTCCCTAGCAAAATGCTTTGCCACATTTATGAACTTATTTTGTGTTTTCATTTTCTGCAAAGAACAAACAGGGTGCAGGGCAACCTGTTTTTCCAGAGGTTTTATCTGCACAAAAGGAATTACCCTATCATGAAGAAAATCTATAGAATCCATAATTATCAATGTATCATATTTCTTTTTCCTTTCTTCATCAAGTAATGGTCTTATATTTTGCAATGTGTATGCACACGAGCTTACGTCAATAACTACTGCTAACTTTCCTTCTGAGGAAGAGAGCCAAAGTTGATCAACTATTTTATTAGCAGTAAACCGGGAAGCTTCGCTAAAGCCTTTAGAAGAAAAGACCTGACTGCAACAGCTACCCTTAAGTTCATTCAATATATTAACTCCAATACCGCTTTTATTACATATACTCACGAATGTTTGCATTGCATTATTCTTCTCTCCTTTATAGGCTCCCATAACTCTGGTGATGCAGGCAGGAAAATAAACTATTGTGCTATTCTCTCTGACATGACCACTCCTATTATTTAATTGAACGTTAGAAAACTTCGGAGGCATTTGAAGATAGTTGGACCATAAAGGCATTGCAGGTATCAATTTTTTAATGGCGTAAGTAAATTTCAGCATTGCATTTTTTCCAAACAGTTTATTAATGCCTATACCAGTAATTAACGCACCTCTTATTAACGATTCAACTGTTTTAAAGTTTCTTGCAATCCAACTGGCTAATTTATTTGATACAGCGGAATGATTTTCCTGTCTTAACCGCTTTACAAGATCACCTGTGTTAATTTCAACCGGACAGGCAATAGAACAAAGTCCGTCCACAGCACAAGTATCCAGACCGTCATACTGATACTGCTTCATTAAATGATCATAATTGGATTTATCTCCATCCAATTTGAGATTTTTTAATACCCTCCGTATTACAATACGCCTTCTGGGAGTAGTAGTAATATCGCGGCTTGGGCACACATGCTCACAATAACCACATTCAATGCATTTATCTACTTCTTCTTCTACTGAAGGCATTTTTTTCAAGAAGCTTATGTGAGCATTTATGTCGTCATTAATTATAACTCCGGGATTAAGCAGATTAGATGGGTCGATAAGGTTCTTTAATTTCTTCATTATCTGATAAGCATCAGATCCCCATTCGGTTTCAACAAATGGAGCCATGTTTCGTCCGGTACCATGCTCTGCTTTCAACGTACCATTATATTTTTCAATAACCAGCTTAACAACTTCCTTCATAAAGTGATCATACCGGGAGATCTCATGTTCGGTGTTGAATGATTGTGTGATTACAAAGTGGATGTTGCCATCTTTAGCATGGCCAAAGATGATGGCATTTAAATATCCATGTTTGCGAAAAAGCATTTGCAGATCAAGAACAGCATCACCCAATTGAGCAATTGGAAAAGCAATGTCTTCCAAAATTACACAAGTGCCGCTGGCTCTTACCGCCCCAACGGCAGGGAAAAGTCCTTTACGCACTTTCCATAATATAGCCTGTTCGTCAGCATCATTAGTAAAAACCGGATCGGTAATCATTGAAAGTCCGGATGAGGCAAAAAGAAAATCTTTTACTCTCGCTTCTAATAGCTCTAAGGAGCCTTCCTGGAATTCAATTAATAACGCAGCGGCGGTTTCAGGCAATGACCTTACAATAGAAGGAATGCCAGCTACATTTTCAACCGCGTGCAATGAAGCCCGGTCCATCAATTCAACCATTATAGCACCAGCTTTGGCTAAAGGAACTATAGCCTGACAAGCTGCATATATTTCCGGAAAGTATAAAAGCGCTGTTGATTTAAAAGGATAATCAGGAACTGTTTGCATGACAGCTTCGGAGATAAATGCCAGACTACCTTCCGCACCCACTAATAAATGTGCTAAAATATCAAGAGGGTGCGTATAATCTACAAAGGCATTGAGCGAATAACCAACTGTAGTTTTAGTTTGATACTTTGTCCTGATCCTATTATAAAGGATCTGGTCAGAGAGAATCTGGTTTTTAATTTCCTGAAGAGCTTCATAGAGATCTTTACATTCATTTTGAAACTTTATATAATCGTTCTTTTCTTCAGTAGAAAAGAGCTTTCCATTAGGTAAAATGAAACGAATGTATTTAGTGGTATGATAAGAGTTCAATTTTACACCACAGCACATTCCACTTGCATTATTTGAAAGTATACCACCCATCATGGCAGCGTTAATGCTGGCAGGATCGGGACCAATCTTCCGGCAGTATCTTTTTAAATAAGCATTTACCATAGCTCCCGTAACACCTGGCTGCACCCTAACGAGGTTTCCATCTTCTTCGATTTTGATCATTTTCCAGAATTGACTTAAATCGACAAGAATACCATCGGTAATGGATTGTCCTGAAAGACTTGTCCCCCCTGCACGAAATACAAGCGGAACAGCATGTCGTTGTGAGAATTGAAATAAAGCCTGAATTTCATGTTCATTTACCGGTTGCACAATTGCCTTAGGCAGCAAGTAATAAAAACCCGCATCGGCAGCAAAAGATACCAAATCGATGTAGCGGTCCCGAATACGATCTTCAGGTATTATTTTGCGCAATTGTTCTTTCATACTGTGCTATGTAAGATCGTTCTTTGCGGACAAAGCATTAATGGGACATAATTTTTTTGCCGTTATCGCTATAGATCTTTTTCAAAGTTGCGGGCGTTAGGTACAAGCCATAGAGGGGCCAGTGATAACCAAAGCGGTCATGCTCGTAAAAATGTTCATCGTCAGATTCAAGAATACGGAAAGTGGTTTGATACATTTTCATATCTGTCCCCATATCTGTCCCATAAACGATGCGGTCACTATATTTTTCCAGGAAATTATGGACATACCTTGGAATAGGCGCCAATTCTCCATAACGCGCAGCAATATCAGCATATAGATTTGGGTACTTATCGAATAATTTGCCAAGCACACTTAGATCAGAACAATTGTTGGCCAGATGACAAGCTATGAATATAGTATGGGGATTATCTCTAACAGCATTTTCGAGAGTAGTGATCAACTGGTCATGATCCAGTATACCTTTCTTTGACATATCCACCTGCCATCTGGCGGAATTCATTAAACCGTCGTTAGTTGAATCAGGCTTTTGATACATCCATGCATCTTCAGCAACGTGAATGCTGATTGGCATGTGAAGCTCTCCGCATTTTTTTATCAAGGGCTTCAGACGTGGATCATCAATATGCACTCCCCAACCGGGAGTAGGATGAGAATAAAATTCACCCAGACCTTTATCTCCCAATTCTCCAACACCTTTTGCGCCCTTTTTAAAACATCTTTCCAATTCAGCAACTGCCCGGTTCTGCCATCCAGGTTGATCAATTCCCGTATAATCGAAGCCACACCAGATATCGAACCTGTCTTTATAACGTGCGTATTTGGCAACTATAGAATCGAATCGTGAGCCGGTAGAATAAGAAAGAATCATAGTTTTAGCTATTCCAACTTTATCCATTGACTTTACCCACTGGTCTACATCGGCATCTGATTTAGGATAATCATGAGAATGGAAATCAGTGACAGGATATTCGGCCTTTTCTATTTTAGTTATGGGAACCTTATAAATGGAGACAGGGCGGAAGTCCTTTAATTTAAGATCGCTGACGCGGGGGTCTAATTCATGCTGGCTAAAAGCTTTGAGGAAAATGGATTGAGATAATAATAGCAACCATAATGATGATTTAGGGAGAATGCTTTGGATTAAATGCATTTAAATGGTTTTATTACCTTAAGATATGATGAAGAATTGAATCGTCGATTGTCAATGATGGGGAATAAGTTAAAAGTTAAAAGTTAAAAGTCAAAACCTAGGAGTGCTTATAGCTCGGTGTTTTTTTGTTTCATGCAAGATCGGTAAGGAGAAAAGGGCCTTTTTCTCTTAGCCTTAACTTTTGGCTTTTAAGATTTGCCTTATTTTACCCTTCATTTATTAGATATTTGCCAATTCTTATCATAACCGATTACATAATATGGTGTTATTAGCAATGGACTGGTCGGCTTTTTTTGCGAATGTGGGGCAATTTATTCTTGCATTTTCAATTTTGGTAGTGCTGCACGAACTAGGGCATTTTTTAACTGCGCGCTGGTTTGGATGCAGGGTAGATAAATTCTATTTGTTCTTTAATCCGGGCTTTTCCCTTTGGAAGAAAAAAATAGGTGAAACTGAATATGGGCTTGGATGGATACCGTTGGGCGGGTATGTGAAGATCGCCGGCATGATAGATGAAAGCATGGACAAAGAACAATTGAAGCAACCATCCCAACCCTGGGAATTCAGGAGCAAGCCAGCCTGGCAAAGGCTGATCATTATGTTGGGAGGCGTAACGATAAACTTCATACTTGCACTGGTATTGTTTGCCATGATCCTATTCGTCTGGGGAGAAGAAAGATTACCCGTAAAGAACCTGAAATATGGATTAAGCGCTGATTCCCTTGCCACTTCTGTAGGCATAAAAAACGGAGACCTGATCACGGCGATAAATAACAAACCGCTGGTCTATTTCAATGATATGCCAAAGAACCTGATGCTAAGTGATAAGGTAAATCTTACCATTAGGCGAGAGGGCAGAGATACAGTAATTACGATGCCAGAAGGATTTGTAAGAAACCTTACCAAGAACCAGCTAAGAGGATTTGTGGCTCCGAGATTCCCCGTTATTGTCG
>JBJMLT010000444.1:0-8924 GCA_045805165.1 Flavisolibacter sp. | reverse complement strand
CATCAAAAAGCTTCTCGGCTTCGCGGTAAGTCTTTTCCGATAATCCACCCAGGTGAATCAAGGTAACTTCTTCAGTAATGGCTAAAACAACTTTTTCCTCTTGCGAAAATAAATCGGTCTCTGCCCAAGCGTCCAATAAAAATATGCGCTGTAGTGCCTCTCCATTTTTAAGAGCGTCATGCGTGTGCATATCGATGCAATAGGCGCATTTATTGATCTGGGAAGCACGGATCTTTATCAGATCCCTATGTATCTTACTCAGCCTCGAAGAGGTGAGATAACCTTCCAGCGCATACATTGCTTTATAAATATTCGGTTCTTTTTCTTTAATATTTACTCTTTTTTCCATTTTTAATCGTTTTGATTTGACCATACAAAGATCAGAAGGGAAAAACGAGAAAATCTTAAACTGGTTTAAGAAGCGCTATAGCAACACCTGTCCTATCATTTTATATCCAGGAAGCACCAGTTGGAGTAAAATGTTTTTCTTGCATTGAAGCCAACACCTTGTTTGGCCAAAGGAAAAATAATAAGAGATGAAGAGGTTGGAACTGTATTTCCCAAATAATAAGTATAGTTCTTACCGGCATTTTCTCCGATCTGTTTGCGATATTCCAGCTTTTTATTTTTATTTATGAGCGCCTCCGCCAATACAAGATCTTTTGTTGAATGAGCTTCAGCTATTTTTTCATCTTCGCTCCGCTTTAAATTATCTTCATTATCATTGTAAATAACAAGTATTTCATCGCCAAGATTAGTAGTGGTAAAATTGGAGTAAGAATGAGAAACTTTTGGAGATTGTACAATTTTAATAGCTCCGGTACCACTGCTTGCTACCCTGGTTGAAGTAATATTCCTGGGAATTAATACATAGTCAAACGTTTTTCCGGTCTTATTGAGGAAAAAAGCCAATACAGGACCTACCTCAAATGTTGTTTTGGCCAGTTGCTGTGTTTTATTTTCCATATTAGGGGCCGAAGTACTGATTGAGGTAGTAGTTTGTTCAGGACTTCCGACGATCACTAAATTTCCGTTGTCCAATTCTATAAGGTTTGGCATAAAATTATACATGAAATATTCCTTCTTATGTTTAGACCCGCCGCCTTTTTGGTAAACTTTTTCTATAACCTCCGGAGAAAATTCATACGACACAGGCCTTGATAATTTCATAGTACTGCAATCCAGTTGCGAAAGAAGTAAACCGCTACAATTCTTGTCATTGTTACCTGTAAGGGAGCTGGTGGAATAGATATAAATTCTTTTCCCATCTTTGGATAAGGTAGCATTAGTTGCATTAGGAAGTAAATTGCCGGATTGGCTTAATTTCATTTCACTTTTTTTCCCTTCAGCGCTATTACATACTATTTTGGTTTCTTGGTCTGATACCAGTAACATGCATTCTGTTTTGTCGTTAGTTAAAACAGCGGATGAAATATTAAATCCGGAAGTGTTGGTATGCAGAACACTTTGCTTAAGTATATTGAGGTCATTGTCTATAACAAATGTCTGAATCGTATTGGGCGATGCATTGCAGGCTACCAGTGTTTTCATATTGTCGCCAGAATTAGTGAAGAATACGAGACCGGCGTTCAAGACAGATTCCATTTTAAAAATGCCAACATTTTCCTGTTGCAGGGTACAAACCTTTTTTGGTTGTTTCAATGTTAAATCATTTTCATCGACCAATGCCAAAAACAAATTAAACGAATTTTTATTGTCGCTTTGAAAATATACAAGGCACAATTTGTTATCCAATATGATCAATTGAGGCGCGAGAGGGCCAAATAATTTTTCACCCTTTTCAATTTCAAGATCCTTGATCTTATTCATGTTCTTATCGAACTTTGAAATAGTAACGGCATATTTAAGGTCGTAAAGCTTTGTAAAAGCCCATTTATAATTACCGCCAATTCCGGAATTAGTAGCGGTATAAAAACAGTTGTTATGATAAACGGAATGGGTTACTGTTTGGTCCTTGTATTCTTTTTCTGCAATTTTAAAATCTTCTGAAAGGGCGAGTTGAGAATGCTGGCAAAATGAACTCAGGGTAAGCAAACACAGAATGGATACAGGTAATAGTTTTTTCATAGCATGTTAGTCTTTAAGGAATAAATATAGACAAAAGGATGAGATTTTAAAATAGGATAGGTATTGTGCTAAAGTATATTAATGAGCTATGTATTACTAAAAAGTTAATCTGATATGCATTCTTTCATTCATAGATACTCAAATTTATGAATCGTTAATTCTTCTTAACTAAATAAACTTTCCACTTTTTCTGCGTCTATATTGATATAAACTTCTTTTCCATGAAAAAAATCTACTTATCCTTGTTCTTTGCAATTTTAATTGTTGGATTTACGTCCTGTAGGAAGGAATACATTTCCAATCCGGTGGATACCAATCAAACTATTGTGATTTCTGTGCCTGATGAAGCATGGGCGACGTCTGATGGGATCCATTATTCTGCTTCATTAAATGTTCCTGAGATTACACCTTATTTTAATGAAACAGGAGAGGTTCTTGTGTATTTAAGTTATGGTGATGGCATATATGAACAGATCCCGGAGATCACCAATAACATTTCCTATACTTTTAGTCATAGTCCGGGAAATCTAACCATCTATGCACAGGATCTGAATGAAAGCGGCATCATTCCGCCTTACAATACAACAGTAAAAATTGTATTGGTCCATTCGTCCTATTAGACCTGGTTAATCGATTAATCTTGTAGCATATCCTTAAAAATTGATTGTTTTGAGTTATACTTTATTGATCGATAGATTATCAGTTGAAACTTATTATTTTGAAAATAAACTAAATGGAATAAATTGAATTCGGTAGAGAAATAAAAACTGAATGAAGAATCTATTAATACTCGAGTCAACGATAGCCTGTCCAAATTGCGGGTTTGAAAAGAAGGAGCTCATGCCAACCGATGCCTGCCAATATTTTTATAAATGCAATAACTGCCAAACTATTCTAAAACCAAAAGCAGGTGATTGTTGTGTATTTTGTAGTTATGGCTCCATTGCATGTCCATCTATCCAGTTAAACAATAGTTGCTGCAAATAGTAATAAATCATCTTTCTTATTCAGGAGACAGCTCCCGTCAAATCTGATTAAATTTTGGAGAAGTTATCCTTTCAAGCATCAGGCTTAAGTTCCGGACAATAATATAAACTTATCTTAGTCTTTTCAGATGCGTAAATGGAATGTTATGAGAAGGTTTTCCAATTTATTGTTTGCTATTAGTTTCACAATGCAATTCTTGTTCTGTCAATCAGTGACTGCACAAGAAAGGGATTTTGCGATAAAAGGTTTTCATCTTGATCTGAGAATACAGGTAATGAAGATGGATGCTTTAAAGGATTTTGCGAAAAAGCTAAGTGAACAGGGAATAAATACATTGGTGATGGAATGGGAAGCTACTTATCCTTTCGAGAAAGATCCATTGATCCCAAATAAATATGCTTATACCAAAGAAGAAATAAAATCTTTTATAAAATATTGCAGTGATCTTGGTGTAGATGTTATTCCGTTACAACAAAGCTTTGGACATGTAGAATACATATTACGTCATGAGAGGTATAAAGATCTGCGGGAAGATCAAAAGGATTATTCACAGGTTTGTCCCCTGGAAGAAGAAGGCAATAAAAAACTGTTCACAGATCTGTTTACAGATCTTGCTTCCACACATCCTTCAAAATATTTCCATATTGGGGGTGATGAAACCTATTTACTTGGTCACTGTGAAAAATGCAAAGCTAAAGCCGCAAAGGAAGGAACATCGAAATTATATATAGACCACATAAAAATGCTTTGTGATATTGTAATTAGTCTGGGGAAGATTCCCGTTATGTGGGCAGACATCGCTCTAAAACATCCGGAAGCTTTACAACTCTTGCCGAAGCAAACCATTCTTGTGGACTGGAATTACGGCTGGGACCTGAACAATTTTGGAGATCATAAAAAGCTCACAGAATCAGGATTTGAGGTTTGGGGCGCTCCTTCTATACGTAGTCACCCTGATAATTATTTTCTAACCCAATGGGAAAAACATTTTAAAAACATCAGAGATTTTATACCTGTCTGCCACCAGTTAGGTTTCAAAGGAATTATAATGACTTCATGGTCTACATCGGGTCAATACTCCACTGTCTGGGAAACCTCTGATGATATAACAGACCTGTATGCAATTAGACATGTGTATCCGATTACCGGTTTTAACCTATTGATCAGTGCCTATAGCAAAAGTTTACAATCACAACAACCTTTGAATATTTCTGCATTTATCCGAGCTTACAGTAAGCAGCAGTTCGGTTTCAACGATCAGCAGTCCTTATTATTTTGGAAAGCACTAACAACTTGTCCTTATGAAATTAATCAGGGAAAGGTAATGGCATCATCCGTTATAACAGTTTCGCAGCTGGCCGATAGTCAGGCACTCGCCGTAAAAACTTTATATGAACTGCAAACACAAAAGAATAAAGAGGAATTAGAACAGTACCGGTTAATGGCTGATATAAGAATGCTCTATCTTAATTATCAAAAAATTGAAGCAGAAGTAAATACTCCAGAATTTAATAATTCTAAAATCAATTCAATCCTGTTGCGATTGAAAAAACTTTTAAGTAATGCAAAAATGATAGATCAACGATTTATCCTTTTAAATAAAAACGCACTTTACCTTTCAGAATTACAAGAGGAAAATGCGCTTCGTAATAGTAAAATCATTTTGCTTTATCAGCGCCTTGCAAAAGAAAAGAAGTGACATTAATGGGTAAGTTTATTTATTCTCAGAAATTAGCGATTCGGTACTCCACCGAGCCATGTACCCGTACTATTGTATACTCCGACATAACCATCACTATTCGTCTGAGCTCCCATATATCCCACCCGGACATTACTGTTATTATACACGCTGATTCTTCCACCTTGTTCTGAACCATTGATGGAAACATTTTCAGTTCCATTGCCGTTTAACACAGAAGCGAATCCATGGCCTTCAGAGGTTGTGGTTAACCAGACGATTTTCTTTTTGTCTGCATTGTTGATGATCAGATAACCGGCATGAGTGAGAGTATTTCCTAATTCTACAACTTCCTTAACATCTTTATTATAGACTGCCAAATATCCTCCTCCTTCAATTGTATTGGTTACCTTAAAAAGAACTTTATTTTCAGCACTAAAAGTATTGATTGCACCACAACCATTATCGGAAGTAAATAATTTGACCAGGGTACCTCCAGACGGAGTGTAGGTGGTTAGGGCCCCATTTCCTCCTTCATTATTCATGTCCATCAGTACATTACCATTCCTATCAATTAATTGAAATTTATGCGCCTGCAACACATCAGGTACATCTTTCTTTTGATTGAAAGCTGTTACCAACAGTCCCCCACCTACGAGAAGAAAAAGGCCAAAAATAATCTGGTAGCGATAAATCTTTTTTTCGAGTTGTTGCAAACGTTGCTCTGTGGAATTCATATAAATTGATTTAAGTTTTATCAGAAAATGGGTTGCTATTACATTAACTATTTAATACTGGTGCTTATAAGTAGGCTGGCCTCTAATTCGGAGATAGTAATAGCCTGGTAAATAGAATCGATATGCGAAAATAACCTTTGTCTTTTATATTTCATAGTAGCTTGCTGTCAAATAGATTGTATTATTAGTTTTCCAGTGATTTTCTTTTGAAGGTAAACTGTTACTTTTTGCATTAAGCTGTAAACTGACTACAGTTTGAAGATGCTTTTCCATTCTGCTAAAGCAGTCTTGCAGGTTGTTATCTTAAAATTCTTATTGATAACATCATGAAGCAAAAAAGACAATAGTGTCGGTTCAGCTAACACGTGGAATTTTGCCGGGCATTCCTTCAAATCAGCAACAGTCGTATATATAAACGGAGCCGCTGAAGCTAACCTAAGTGACTCCGCAAGCGGTAACGATTAAATAGAGATAATTTTAAAGTCCATTTTAACATCTTTCGCAATTATTGAAAAAAGCTATTATTTATTGATTCTTTATAGTAATTATCATTCTCTGATAACTTGTAAGAGATGGTGAACCATTATCAGTTGCTTGGAGGATCAAATGAATTGTTTGACCTGCAACAGCATCTTTGGGAATAATAACCTGTGCTTCCGGCGAAGTAGAATTCGTGATGGTAACTTTATTAGGATAACTACCAACCTGGAATTGCCACCATTTTATTAAGACAGCATTCCCATCCGGATCGGTAACTAGTCCATTTAATCGTATTTTTTCTCCTGCAAATGCCATAACATGAAAAGGTCCTTCAATTTTTACAACAGGCTCATGATTTGCATTCGAGTATTGAGCTGTTACAGACCATTTTAGACGCGCTGCAAAATCCTGTTGAGCGGTTGGAAAAAAATCAGGATATATCATTTCATTGGAATTTTTATTGATCTGATTATTCATGGAACTGAGCGTAGAAACCATTCCTGATGCAGATGTGTCAGTGGATAAAGTAAATGAACGATCATTACCTTCCTGCCGTCCGCCCCAGCCACCGTAAGAACCTTCTTCATAAGCACGTAGACCGTTTCCCAGCATATTCATAAAAGTAAAGTCATCTCCTTCTCCTAACCAGGAACCTTTCTCCTGTACAGGCATCCATACTTTGTACCCCATTTTCTTTAATTGATCATTGGTATAACCTGTTAAACCAAAATAGTCCATTATATCACCCTTTACCATTTGTTTTCCATCACCCCAAACTCTGTATAATGCACCTAAAGGCCCCCGACTCGAAATATTTTCTTTCATCCAAGAGGAAGTCATATAAATTGAATCCTCATGCTTGGCCCCTAATTGCGCACCATAACCATAATTTGGGCCTCTTCTGAATTGCCTGTAATCAATATCAGGCCAATTAGGCTTAATATAGGTAGCATATGTATCATCCTGATCGCCTGAAGGAAGCAACACTATTTTATGTGACACCTTCTTTTTGATTTCTTCCCATTCTGTTGTATACTCGTATTGCTGCTGAATTGATTTTAGTGCCCTTGCAATGGTGCTTTGTCCACCCCAGGCGGTAATAAACAATGGTCCCGGCTTATTATCAAGCATTAATGATTTGATCAGATCTGAACCGGGTGAATCTTTAGAAATATCTCCATCAAATTCTATATTTCCATACCTGATCTTTGACAGGAGTAAATCAGGTGCTGGATAATTTGGGTTATGCACTTTAAGATTCGGATAAACTTTAGCGTAAGCTTCTACAGCATTATGAATGAAACGTTCGTTTTTTGCCCAGCGCCAGGATTCGCAAGGACATAAATTTAATCCGAAGCGGGAATATTCTCTACCAGGAACATACCACTTTGTACCCTTCCCATCTCCCTTCCAGTGGTAACCGCTACTAGCATAGATCAGTCCTTCCACATTCAAGTCGCTACTATAAAGCAGAAAGCGAATAAGTGAGTTATTGTCATCCAGTTCCGGGTCGGCAGTTACCACAATGCGTGGCCTCTCTTGCTTATTAGATGTTTGTGCTATTGCATAATTGGCAAGAACGGATACAATCGAAAGCCTAAGTATATATAAACCAAATTTTCCAGGCAAAACCTGCAAATCTGAAATTATTGCTTTTAGCAATTGAGTCATAAATAATGATTGCAATTAATTTTTACATGACTAAATTATGCAAGAAGATTTTAATATTCCGAATTGATGACAGGTACATCAATAACATTATTAAGGATGATTATCGTACTAATAAAACACCTCTACTTTATTCACCTTGCCGCGTATTTTAATTTCATCTGATGCAGCGATGAATAGTTTACCATTTAGTTTGTATTTGTTTCCGGTGAGCCCTTTAATACGTAAGGTAAATGTCCAATCCGAAGCCAGAGACGTTAACGAATAGGAAGCTTTTTTCCCCTTTGTTTGCATGGCAAATGAAATGATATTCCTGCCGATCGGAAGATCATAAATAGCCTCGTTGCTCCAGCCGGTTGGGAGGTGAGGTGAAATAGCAATTGATTTGTTATACGCATCAGGATTAATTCCCAGCATATGGGTGACCAAGGGTGCAGCCAATCCATAAATTGTCCAGGCCTGAACAGGGCAACCATAATCCGGCATCATTTCAGAAATAGAACCAGGCAGTACCCGGCTGAAGGTTTGAACTATTTTATCTATATACCACATGGCCTGATCTGTACGACCATAGGCACATTCAGCCATGGCCTGTACTCCTGTTGAAATGGTCATCATATAACGTCGTTCAACAGCTGACAGGTAGGGACCATATTCACCACAATCTTCCTTGCGTACTTTGTTTAGTAAACGAATGGCGTTCTCCTTCGGCGCTATCCCTGTTTCTGCAGGTGTGGATATTACCCAATTCTTATTGGTAAACCATCCTCTTTCTGTTCCTGGAGGAAGAACGGAAAATTCCTTAACCAGTTTTTCATAAAATATCTTTTTATCCTGCAGAAGTGCAGAATCCTTTGCATCTGTTGCACCCACGTACAATTGTTCCAGAGCTCCTGTGGCTACAGATAATGCCTGTTCCCTGCTTCCGTAAAAATCGCAATAGCTTCCTTCAGCTTCATCCCAGAATTGTTTATTGATCTTATCTTTTAAAATTGATGCTTTTTGTTGATACTCATGCTGCAAACCGGTTTCATTGAACAAGGCTGCCATTTTTGAAGCTGCTTCCAATGCCTGCTGTGTATAAACGGCGACATCAATCAATTCCGCATTCAATCCTTTTACCTCCATGATACCATATCCTTCCGGAAAAAGATCTTTGTTTTTATCCTGGTCCGTCAGTAACCATTTGATGCCCTTTTTGATGTAGGGATACATTTCGCTGAGAAATTCTTTATCACCTGTCCATTCAAAAACTTTCCAAACAGCTAAAGCAAAATGCGGTGTTT
>JBJMLT010000443.1:0-5510 GCA_045805165.1 Flavisolibacter sp. | reverse complement strand
TGCCGCGATCCATTTATAAAGGTTAATGGAAAAGGAATTGAAAAATTGAAGGAATCTGGCATTGATGTCATCACTAATATTTGTGAAAACGAATGCAAGGAAATAAATAAACGTTTTTTTACTTTCCATACACAACATAGGCCATTTATTGTATTAAAGTGGGCCCAATCTATGGATGGCAAAATTGCAAATGAAGATTATTCAAGATTATTCATAAGTAATGAATTTACAAATAGGATGGTGCACAAGTGGAGAAGTGAAGAAATGGCAATCCTTATTGGTACCAATACTGCTTTCTTCGACGATCCATCGCTAACTGTAAGGCATTGGCCTGGTCAAAATCCTATTCGGCTTGTACTGGACATGCATTTAAGGTTGCCGGAAAATCTTAAATTATTTAAAACGTCAGTACCTACCATAGTTTTCAATGCACATAAGCATTCTTTACCATTCGGGAATGTTTCCACCACAGATCTTAGAAATTTGGGTTTATCATATTATCAGATCACTGAAGATGTCAATATCGTGCACCAATTAGTAAATGCAATTTATTCACTTGGCATACAATCAGTATTAATAGAAGGAGGGGCTCAACTACTACAAAGCTTTATAGATGAAAACTGCTGGGATGAATCAAGATTAATTGTAAATGAGCAATTATTTGTTGGAAATGGTTTCCCGGCTCCTATTTTGAATGGCTTTACTGAAATATCAAAAGAATCTTATTATTCCGATGTTGTTAGGGTATTTAAAAATAATTCGTTAACTGTTTAAATTACGATCGTTGCTGTATTTAATAGGTAGTGTGCTATTTTCTTCATATCTCACACTTTCGTTTAAAGGGATAAAGAAATATCATATTTCATCGTTTCAGACTATTGTTTTTAATTACCTTACTTGTGCAATAACAGGGTCTATTCTTTCAGGTTCTTTTCCAATAGCTTCATCAATACATAAGCCTTGGATTTTTTGGGCTTTATTAATAGGGTTTACTTTTGTATTCTTATTGAATATTATAGGTATTACAGCCCGTGAGATAAGTGTTGCCGTAGCATCAGTAGCTAATAAGTTGTCTCTCGTTATTCCCTTTATTTTTTCCATTTCTCTATATAATGAAAATGCTACCGCTTTTAAAATTTGTGGAGTAATTCTGGCTTTAGCTGCAGTTGTTTTAGCAGGTTTACCTCCGGATAAGGAAAAGCCTTCCTCTAAAATTTCTCCGGTTCTGAAATTCATGTTACCTGTCATTTTATTTATTGGAAGTGGTCTGTTAGATACAATGATGAAATATGTTCAGGCAAAATATTTAGGCTCTTCAGACGATACGGAATATATTACCGTATTGTTCACTTCCGCATTTTGTATTGGATTGATGGCTATGCCTTTTTATTTGAAAATAAGAGAGCAATCATTTGACAAAAGAAGCATTTTAGCTGGGATAATTATTGGTTTGCCTAATTATTTTTCTATATGGTGTCTTATTAAAGTATTGAAATTTTTTAATAATAATAGCTCAGCTATTATTCCTATTAATAACATGTGTATTGTTTTGGTTAGTTCAATAGCTGCATGGATATTTTTCAGGGAAAAATTATCATTGATCAATTGGATCGGTATAGTTCTTTCTATTGGAGCAATTGCACTTATAGCATTCGGTTGATAGGTTCTTATTTATGTGTTATGCCTGATTTTTATTATACAATTGAAAAATCTGCAACCGCAGAATTTAAGGACAGAGGAAGCAGCTTTTTGGCTTTTGCATTTCCAGTTGACACAATTAATGATTTTAAATTAAAGCTTAAGGAATTAAAAGGACAACATCCAAAAGCTAATCATCATTGTTTTGCTTACAGGCTTGGAACCGAAGGAATGGAATTCAGGGCGAGTGATGATGGCGAACCTTCCGGCTCTGCAGGTAAGCCTATTCTTGGACAGATAGACAGCAAAAAGCTCACTAATATTGCTATTGTCGTAGTCAGATATTTTGGAGGAACTTTATTAGGTGTTCCCGGACTTATAAACGCTTATAAAACCGTATCATCTTTGGTATTACAACTGGTTCCCATTATCCAAAAACCGGTTTTAATAAATTATATTCTTCACTTTGATTATACATTGATGAACGATGTAATGATTATCATTAAAAGGTTCGGCTGTGTAATTATAGATAACGAGGCGCAATTATTTTGTAAAATGAAAATCGGAATCCCTAATCAGTCTCTGGACCAGTGTCTCGGAAATCTTAAAAATCTACATACTCTGGAAATAAGCAATTAATTATCCAGGCAGTTAATTACTTGCTACTGAGTTCGCTTAATCCCATCATTGGAACAGCTTTTGTTTTCTTAACATCAAACAAATTCTAAAACAATGAAAAAAGTAATAATTGCGATAGTAATATTAGGATTTAGCCTGACAAATTATGCTCAGGAGGTTACTGTAAAGGAAAAGATCAAGTCCAAAGTGCAGAGGCCGGTGGTAGAGAAAAAGGTAGTAAAAGAGGAATCTGCCCAACCAGTTGTTTCCGGGCAGAATGTAACCACTTCAACCTCCCATAATGCTTACAGAACTAATTATTCAACCCCACGTAGATCTGTAAGGCACTATCATGCTTACCATAGAAATTACCACAGGCATTTAAATAATAGAAGACATTATTCTAGTACTTCTCATCATTATGCCAAAGCCCATAAACATTACACAAAAAGCCATCATATTGCCTATAAAGAGGTCAAGCATAAATCCTCTAACAAAAAATACAAGGTAAAATACAAGTACTAAACCCCAATTAGCTAATTAGCTAACCAGCTAATTAGCTAATTTTCTTTTTCAGGTTCTCATCGATCGCATCCAAAAATTCCTCTGTATACAAATAATCTTTACCATGCTCTGCTTTACCAGGCTTTATAGTTAAAGCAAGATCTTTTGTCATTTTACCGCTTTCTACAGTTGAAATGCATACTTCTTCCAGTTTATTACTGAAATTGATAAGAGATTCATTGTTATCAAGCTTACCTCTGAAAGCTAACCCCCTTGTCCATGCGAAAATGGATGCTATAGGATTGGTCGAGGTAGGATTCCCTTTTTGATATTCTCTATAATGCCGGGTAACTGTGCCATGTGCAGCTTCTGCTTCCATGGTTTTTCCATCAGGAGTAACAAGTACCGAAGTCATTAATCCCAGTGAGCCAAATCCTTGTGCTATTGAATCGCTTTGTACATCGCCATCATAATTCTTACATGCCCATACAAACCCTCCATTCCATTTCATCGCGCTGGCTACCATGTCATCAATCAATCTGTGCTCATATGTAATACCAGCACTGGTAAACTTTTGCTTAAATTCCGAATTGTAGATCTCCTCAAAAATATCTTTAAATCTTCCATCATATTTTTTAAGGATAGTATTTTTAGTGCTCATGTACAAAGGCCAGCCTTTTTGCAAAGCCATATTCATGCAGCTTTTGGCAAATCCTTTAATGCTTTCATCAGTATTATACATTGCCAGTGCCACTCCTCCTTCTCCTGTGTAATTATATACCTCGTATTCTTGCTTCTCACCATTTTCCCCCTGGAATGTAATGGTTAGCTTTCCTTTGCCCTTAACTACAAAATCAGTTGCACGGTATTGATCGCCAAAAGCGTGTCTTCCTACAACAATAGGCCGGTCCCAGGTAGTTACCAGTCTTGGTATATTTTTGATGACTATCGGTTCACGAAAAACAGTACCATCAAGAATATTCCGGATAGTTCCATTAGGGCTCTTCCACATTTGCTTTAAATTGAATTCCTTTACCCTTGCTTCATCAGGAGTAATAGTAGCACATTTAATTCCAACGCCATACTTACGAATAGCATTAGCTGCATCCACAGTTACCTGATCATTAGTCTTATCGCGGTATTCAATTCCTAGATCAAAATATTTTATATCAACCTCCAGATAGGGAAGAATAAGTTTGTCCTTAATGAATTTCCAGATTATTCTTGTCATTTCGTCACCATCTAATTCCACTACCGGATTGGCGACCTTGATCTTATGTGCCATGTATGCTTCGGTTTATTTTAATAATCGGCAAAACTAAGGTTTTCTCAATACCGTTTATAGTATAATATTTGCATTACTAATGATTAACTATACCCAAACGAAAATACCTGCCTGTAATGGAAAATACCCGTCTGTTCTTTCAGTTCTTGCATAAGTTCATAGATTTAAAAGAAGAAGAATTTAATGAATATATAAAGCCCCATCTCGAAGTCAGGCATTTTCATAAAAGAGAAGTAATTAGCAAGGTCAATGAAATAGAAGATTATCTCAATTTTGTTACAAAAGGTCTTATCCGTAAGTATTATACAAAAGGTAAAGAAGAAATAAACACCCAAATTTCAACAGAGGGTCATATTATTCATTCTCAGGAATCTTTCCATAGTCGGACATCTTCAGAATATACAGTTGAAGCTATCGAGAATTCAACAGTTGTTTCAGTTACTTATTCGAATTTGGAAAAAATATATTCGTCCAACCAGAAAATGGAGCGTTTAGGCCGTCTCGTTATAACCTTTACGATGGTAGTTAAGGATAGATGGCAGATGAATATGATAAAGCTTACTCCAAGGGAGAGATTTGTAGATTTTGTTCATAAGAACCCCGAATTGCTCCAACGCGTACCACAAAAATATTTAGCCTCATATTTAAATATCCAGCCTGAAACGTTTAGTCGGTTTAAGCATTTGATCAGGGGTTAAACATGTTATTCAGCCAATTGACGTTTATAAAGCTGGATTGTATTTTCAAGTCCGAGGTATAACGCATCAGAAATAAGTGCATGACCTATACTTACCTCATCAATCCATGGAATATTTTGCTTGAAATATTTAAGGTTATGAAGGTCAAGATCGTGTCCTGCATTTAAGCCTAATCCTAATTCTTTTGCCTTTTTCGCAGCGGCTACATAAGGAGTAACACCTTGCTGCCTGTTGCCGGAAGAATAATACCTTGCGTAGCTTTCTGTATAAAGTTCAATCCGGTCTGTACCTGTTTTCGCGGCTCCATCAATCATTTCAATTACAGGATCCACAAATAGGGAAACTCTGATTCGGGCCTTTTTAAATACAGGAATAATTTCTTTCAGATAATCACGGTTTTTTAAAGTATCCCAACCATGGTCGGAAGTTAATTGATTCAATTCGTCAGGAACAAGAGTAACCTGGTCAGGTTTTACTTCTAAAACAAGATCAATGAATTTTTGTTCTTTGGAATTACCTTCAATATTAAATTCAGTGGAGATAAGTTTTTTTATTTCCCTTACATCATTATATCGTATATGTCTTTCGTCAGGTCTTGGATGAACAGTAATGCCATCAGCACCAAACCTTTGGATATCGTTAGCTGCTTTAAGGATATCCGGATTATTCCCACCGCGGCTATTGCGTAGAGTAGCTATTTTATTAATATTTACAGACAACTTTGTTGAGGTGCTCATGCCTCAAAGTTAATTCATGGAGTTAAAAAG
>JBJMLT010000442.1:0-6317 GCA_045805165.1 Flavisolibacter sp. | reverse complement strand
TTCATTGGGTCTTCCTCTCTCTGAACATTCGTTCGTGTTAAGAACAGTAAATTCAAAAATTCATCAATTTCAATTGGGTAAGATGACCATCGATTCGGTCAAGTATTTGACTGCTCCTCATTTCCTAGAAAAACAGGTAGATGGCCTATTTTGTATGGAAGGATCTATAAATTATTCCCGTGAACTATCGCGATTGGTTTATACTTATCAATTCCGAAATCAATTTATTTGCAGTGATACCAATCTTACAGTATTATACAGGGGAAAAACTATTGATACGATTCATACTGCCCAGATTCAGGTAAAGCAAATTCATCCCGGCGTTTATACTCTTTCCGCACCTCCACTAATAGTAAATAAAAGGGCAAGAGTTTCAGGAAAATATTTATTCATTCAATCTGCTCTGCGTGCCGATAATGAAGACGAATCCATTTTAAAGAGGGCGTCTGATATTGACGTGTATGATCTGACTTCTGGCGCCTACCAATGTAGCTTTTATTTATTCAATCAGGGAGCTGGACCTCTATTGGATTTTTATATTAGCCGTCAAACGCTAATCGCTCTTCATGATCATTATTTATTTAGGTATATCCTGGACCCTCATTTTTTCAGGTGAGTTTAAGAAGGGAAGGCTTTTATAAAAAGATAATCGGTCATAAAAGCTTCCCGCTTCTAAAAGATCCTTATGGGATTCCAGCAATTGGATGGCCTGTTGCTGGTAAAAAATCGCTTTTCCCTTTTCCTTTTTTTTGTAATAACCAAACGCTTTCATATCTAAAATATAAGCTGATACAATTTCCGACTCACTATAATGGAGGGCCCGGTTTAAAAGAATAAAAGCTAATTTCCAATTGGGATGTTTTAATTTTTCTTCGTGAAGCAATAAATCCCTGGCCACATAAAATAGAATGGGTTCTGAAGTTCGACAAGGACCTTTCATTAGATATCTTGCATAGTCGTAAGCTTTTTCCTCCAATGTATCCAGCAATAAATCAAATTTATCATAACGGAAAAAAAGCTGATCAGAATGCTGTTGAATCAGATGGTTAATTTCCTGAAGCGCTTGATCCATGTTACCCGACCGGCGGCAAGCATCTATTTTCCTATAACTGGCCTTTTGTCCTTCTTCTTTCTCTAATGCTTCTGCATAATTGAAATCGGAATGGATTATCTGGTCAATGATGGGTTCCAAGCCGATTGGTTGTCCCATCCAGGCAATTATTCCATTCTGGTCAATGATCCAGCAGGCAGGTACGCCTTCTGTACCACTTCCTTCGATCCATGTGGAAGCAAGACTTTGTTTGGGATTGTCTACCGCGACTGTATATGCGATTTTGGATCCCAGCTGTTTTACATATCGTCGAACTTTTTCCAAATAATCCGTATGGATGGTATCACTTCCATTTTCATAGACAAAAACACTGATAACATTTACTTTTCCTGCGTATTTTTTAGCTAGAGAAGAAAGATGAGGTACAGCCGCCCGGCAGGGTCCGCAGGTAAGACTTCCCATTTCCAGCAAATAGATCTTTCCTTTCTGAAAGGATAAACAAGGTTGACCTTTCAGCCAGTAGCTGATTTCCAGACAAGGGGCAGGGCTACCTACTTGTAAGGCAGCAGGTCGCTGGGACCATGTACTGAGGCCATTGAGTAAGATTGAAAAAATAATAAGGTTTTTTTGATGGAATGTATGCATAAAAAGATTTTATCAATTAGTTGTACTTCCATTGGCTCCGAGTCCGTGAAGGCAAAATGGATTAAGCTATCTGGAATTAGCTACCAGGATCAATAACCTGGGTTTTGATTTAAATGAGGATCATTTTGGATCTCTGGCTGAGGAATAGGATAGAGACTATCCCTTGCTTGCCAATCAGGCTTGCTAGTTCCAAGAACTGTGTTGATATGTCCTAAACGTTTTAAATCCAACCACCGGTGGCCCCATTCACTGAATAATTCTATTTTTCTTTCCTGTTCGATCGCCGCCAACAGATCCGATTGGGTCATAGCCGTAGTATTGGGTAAGCCTGCCCGCGTTCGAATGGCATTGAGATCCGCCTGGGCTTCCACCATTTTATCTTGCCGCGCATATGCTTCGGCACGGATCAGCAATTGCTCGGCCAGTCGAAGAACCATTGAATATTCATTGAGGTCATTCCCTGTTTGTATTTTATACTTAAAAGGAAAATAATAGATAATGGACCCATTGGCTGTACTGTCGATCCATTCTATTCTTCGCTTATCCAAGGGTTCAAAAGACTGTAGAAAACTATTGGTAAGGGCCACAAAATTGGGAAAGCTTGTAAAAATGAAAGTATATCCTTCCCAGCTATTGATACCTGGAACAACAGGGCGCAATTGCCAAATGGCCTCTCTGCTATTTTTTAAAAATACTCGTGAAAGATCAGATTCCAATTGATACGTATCCGACTGTTTTATAAGTTGGGTAGCATAATCTTCTGCATTTTTCCAATTTCCGAGGTAGAGGTAAATCCGGGCTAAGAGTGCCTGAGCAGCCCCTCTGTTGGGACGAATGCGCTCTCCCCCTCCTGTGCTAAAATCAGGCAGTAAAAGTTTTTCCGCTTCTTTGAGATCCGCTATCATTTGGGTTACCACTTCAGAAGCTTCGCCTCGACTCAGAGACTGATTGATCCGATAATCAGTCGTCAGCACCAGGGGAACAGGACCAAACAAATGAATCAAATAAAAATAGCAAAAGGCGCGGATAAATTTAGATTCGCCAGTGAGTTGGTTACGCACCTCAGAAGAGAGTGAAGTGGAATGTGATACTCCTTCTACTATGGAATTCGCCTGGTAAATATATTTATAGCATTCACCCCATAGACTATTTTCTAAAAGCGTATTGGTGGGCAACAGATCGTTGGTGTTGAATTGCAAGCGGTCTGAATTAGTAGTATACTCGTTGAATTCATCGGCACTGGAACCGGCAAGTAAGGTAACGCTGGAATTACTTCCACTGGCAAATCCGGTGCTGTTCATCATTTCACTATAAAGACCCTGAAGTGCTGAAAGTGCGGTGGCATTATCTTGGAAAACTGCGCTCCGAATGGTTTGCGTTTGTGGGATGCCGGCATTTACAAATTTTCGACAAGAAGGTATTGCTGCCAGCGCTACCAGGCAAAATAAGCGAGAAAAATATTTATTTAGAATCATAGTTTTGATCATTTGATTAATTATAAATTCATTCGGATACCGGTGACGATCATACGTAAAGGCGGTAAAACCTGTACTGAATGGGTTTCAGGATCCAGCCCCAAGTAATGGGTAAGAGTTAGTAAATTTTGTCCCTGAACATATACCTGCAAGTCCCTCAAATGGATTTTTTGAAGCAATCGGGAGGGCAAAGAATAGGTAATCGCCACATTTTTTAAGCGGATAAAGGAGGCATCACTGATCGTATTGTCTCCATTGAACCGGCTCAGGGTATAGGCCCTAAATGCAGGTCCTAGCTTTTCAGAAAAAGATTGAACCATTGCCAGGTCTCCAGGTTTTTGCCAATGATTCAGGATCCAGACAGGTTGATTTTGAGGAAGGCCAGGCATGGTAAATCCCACACTATAGAGGTAATTGCGAGCGTTTTGTTTCACAAACTGAAAGAATAGAGTTAGTTGAAGTGATTTGTAGCAGACTTGGTTGTGAAACCCTCCATACCATATAGGTCCGGTTTCTTTCAGGGCTAACAGATCATTGGGAAACGATATGGAACCATTTTTATCAATATCCTGGAAGGTATAGACACCGGTTTGAGGATCCACTCCTGTATAATGATAACTAAGGGCAATATTTAAGGATTGGCCCAGCCGGTATTGATTGATATATTGCGAACCGGAAAGATTAGGATAATCGACCAGTTTATTTTTAGGAAGAGTAAGGTTAAAAGAAGAAGTCCAGGAAATGTTCTTTTTTCGAATGATCATAGCCGTTACCTCGATTTCCCATCCTGTATTTTGAACCAGTGCAGGCAGGTTCGCTTGTACCGACGAAAAGCCGGTAAGGAGGGGAAGAGAATAACCTACCAATTGATTGGATGAACGATTGCGGTAATAACTGAGGTCGATTTCTAAACGGTCCTTCCAAAACCCCAGCTCCAAAGCGGATTCCCATTTACGGTTAACTTCCCAGGCAAAGTCGGGGTTCACCAGCCGGCTCGGCACCAGCCCGCTATTTTGATAAGGGTACGAGGTTACCGAATAGGTGTCCAGAAAACCATAATCAGGGATTTGGTCACTACCTGTAATTCCATAGCTGCTACGAAGCTTTCCATACGATAAAAATCGCAGACCTTTGGAGAAAAAAGATTCTTTAGAAAAGATCCATCCCAATCCAATGGCTCCGAAATTGGCAAACTGGCGGTGGGGGCCAAACCGGCTGCTGCCATCCCTGCGTCCCGTAAGGTTCGCCAGGAATTTATCCCGATATACATAATGAATCCGGCCAAAAAACCCATTATAACGGTAACGGGTAATTGAATTATTATTTACAGTAACGGAACTGGCAGCCTGTATGTTTTCCAAGACCGCATCGGAAGAAAATCCATTACCGATTAAGGTCGTACTTTCTTTATCATCCTGTTGAAAGGTGGCTCCAGCCAACAAACCCCAGGTACTTTGTTTGGCGCTTCGACTGTATTCCAATTGGGGTTCCGCAATCCACGTCCTAATCGAATTGGTTCCATAAAATCCATAGCCGCTGGTAATACCATAAGATGGATCAAAAGACCGTAGAGGAATCGTAGAAATCTCGTTTACCTGTAGCTGGGTGTATCCGAGATTGGTTATGAAGTTGAAATGGTTCAATAGTTCATAAGACAAATGGCCATTAGTTACCAGGTTATAGGTGGTTCCTTTATAGCTTTGAGACAAAAAAGAAAAAGGGTTCGTCCAGGTGGAATTGGCCCAATTCAGGCTTCCATCAGGATTATGGATGGGTGGCGCATCAGGTGCCAGGGTAAGTGCCTGATTGGTAAGATCCTGGCGGGGCAACTGGTTAAGATCTATCCCATAACTAAATGACAGATTAATTTTTAATCGTTGATCACCGGAATTGTGATTTAAACTAAAATGAACATTTCCTTTATTGTCTGAAAAATTTCCGGGAAATACAGAAGTTTCTTTATGGTAGGCTGCACTCAGTAAAAAGCTGGTACCAACGGAGCCTCCTGAAAGAATCATTTGCCCATCCAAGTAACGGGAAGTACCCCCGATCAGGGTTTTTTGCCAATCGGTATAACGGCTGGTATCCCAGGTGAGCAAATCATAGCCATTTCCAGGACCGGGAATACGCTGGTCATTTCGAAAGGCCTCCTCACGCATGGACAGATACTGAGGAGTGGAGAGTAAATGCATCTGTCTTGAAATATGACCCCAACCGCTAGAGGCGTTCAGGTCCAGTTTCGTTTTACCGGGTTGGCCTTTTTTAGTGGTAATTAAAATGACGCCATTGGCGCCCCTGGAACCATAAATCGCGGTAGCATCCGCATCTTTTAAAATATCAATGCGCTCAATATCTTTTGGGTTGAGTGAATTTAAAGGACTTGGTGAGGGAATGATTAACCCACTTGCATTGTCGGATGAAATAGCTGTATTGGTATAAGGAACTCCATCAATGATATATAAAGGATAATTTCCATCCCCACGCAGGCTATTGCGACCCCGGATCTGGATCTGAAGTTCTCCTCCAGCTACTCCGGTGCTTTGAGAAATATAAACACCCGGCATTCTGCCTTCCAAAGCCTGCAGAGGGTTGGAGATGGGTTGCTTTTCTAGTTCAGTTCCTTTTATAGTACTGACACTTCCTGTATTCAGGCGTTTGGTCGTAGTTCCATAAGCGATTAAAACAGTCTCATCGAGGGAATTAATTTGAATTTGCAATTGAATGAGGATATGGGTTTTCCCTTCTGGCTTCCATTCCAGGGTATGAAAGCCTATACTGCTGATCACCAGAATATCCTGTTCATTTAAATCATGAATACTGAAGTTTCCATTTTCATCCGAAAGGGCCAGTTGTTTTTTTCCTTTCACCATAATGGTAGCACCTATTACTGGCTGCCCTTTGGGATCGATGATCACTCCTGTTAGATCATATTTAGGGGAAAGCTCCTTTTCCAATCGTTTAATGATGATAAAATGATCTTCTAAGCTGAAACTGAAAGGCTGACCGGAGCATACCTGATTTAATGCCACTGCTAGGCTGGCCTTTTGAATCTTGAGGCTGACAGGATGGGCTTCCTTAATAGTTTCTTCAGTATAGACAAACTCCCAGTGGGATTGAGCCCGGATTTCTTTAAATGCTTTTTCTAC
>JBJMLT010000441.1:0-9524 GCA_045805165.1 Flavisolibacter sp. | reverse complement strand
TCAGATAAAATAGATCCTTATACTATTTCTTCCGCCTCAATGGCAGATACTCGTTTTTATCCATCTGCCTACTGGAATGTTCAAAATGAAAAGGGTTTTACTAAAGGTATCAATATATCATTTTCAAAAGAATTTGATTATACTTCCTTTGGTATTGGTACAAGTTTTACCAAAACATCAAAAGATAATAATCAGGAGTTTACTGCAAAGCTCCAGGCGTATTTCGATACCTGGGCAGTTATATATCCAATAGAATTAAGATCGGGTGGTTCCTGGTTCGAACATAGCGGCATATCGGGCTATTCTCCACGAAATTCGTATAGCGGTTCATTCTCCTTTGCCCAGGTTGTAAATAAGCGAATGCAGCTAATGTTAGTTGCTGAGCCTACGTACCAAACCGGCTTGTTGGCTACTAAATACCAACGCGTATATTTTACAGATGGTTCCGAAAAAGCTGAAAACCTTCCCGACCAAAGATTTAAGATCCCATTTGGACTTAGATCGAACTTTTTTCTCGGTGATAAAATTATTATAAGAACTTTTTATAGATTTTATAAAGACAATTGGGGACTAACTGCTCATACCGCTGACCTCGAGATTCCTGTAAAATTCAGCCCTTTCTTTTCTATTAGCCCTTTTTATAGATTCTATACGCAGAATGGCATCGATTACTTCGCGCCGTACGCTCAACACTCGCCATCGGAAACATTTTATTCGAGTGATTACGATCTTTCAAAATTCAATAGCCATTATTTTGGCGCAGGGTTCAGAATAGTACCTCCAAAAGGAATTTTCAATCTGGAAAAATTTAACAGTCTCGAACTCCGCTACGGTCATTATCTCCGCAGTACCGGCCTCACCTCTAACCAACTATCACTTTCATTAACCTTCAAATAATTAGCTAATCAGCTAATTAGCTAATCAGCTAATTAAGTACCTTCGCACCCGCGTTTAATAAAAAAAACAATAAATAACTATGAGTACTGTAAAAGTTGCCATTAATGGATTTGGCAGAATTGGTAGACTTGTTTTTCGTCAGATTTATAACATGGAAGGAATTGATGTTGTGGCGATTAATGATCTTACAAGCCCTAAAGTTTTAGCTCACCTTTTAAAATATGATACTGCTCAGGGACGCTTTAATCAGGATGTTAAAGCAACTGAAAATTCTATTATTGTTAATAAAGAAGAGATCAAGATATATGCTCAGAAAGATCCTGCTCAAATTCCCTGGGGTCAGCATAATGTAGATGTTGTTTTGGAATGTACCGGTTTCTTTACCGATAAGGCAAAAGCGGAAGCTCATCTGAAAGCCGGAGCTAAAAAAGTAGTTATTTCAGCACCCGCCACCGGAGAAATGAAAACTATTGTATTTAATGTAAATCACGAAATACTGGATGGTTCTGAAACAGTAATCAGTTGCGCTTCCTGTACAACAAACTGCCTGGCTCCAATGGCAAAAGTGTTGGATGATACTTTTGGAATTACTGCAGGTTTAATGACAACTGTACATGCTTATACCAACGACCAGAATACCCAGGATTCGCCACATCCGAAGGGTGATTTAAGAAGAGCGAGAGCAGCAGCTCAAAATATTGTTCCTAACAGCACAGGTGCAGCAAAAGCCATAGGTTTGGTTCTTCCAAATCTGAAAGGAAAGTTGGACGGAACCGCGCAACGTGTACCAACTTTAACAGGTTCATTGACCGAATTGACTGTGGTTTTAAATAAAAAGACAACCATTGAAGAAGTTAATAAAGCAATGAAAGCAGCTTCCAATGAAAGCTTTGGTTATACAGAAGATGAAATTGTAAGCAGTGATATTATTGGCATTACCTACGGCAGTTACTTTGATGGAACTCAAACCAAAGTCCAAACGGTTGGAGACACTCAATTAGTAAGAACAGTAAGTTGGTACGATAATGAAATGAGTTACGTTTCGCAACTCGTTCGCACCGTTCATTATTTCGCCCAACTTATCAGCAAATAAATTTTATCGAAGTGAAGCTACTAGCTTTAAGAAACTAATTCAAAGGAATAACCTAACTCTTTTTCTTCCAGCTTCATATCTACCATAAGAGGCAAAGATTGTCTTGCAATCTCTGCCTCTTTTATTTTAATCTAATAAGAAAAGTAAATATTATTAAAAGCAATTACTGCAATCTTACTTACTCAATAACCAAAAGAAAAACAAATCCAACAAACAGCTTTCAACATAAATTAAATGGAAACTTCCATACACATCCATCCCCCGCTTCTTATGGATCATTACCTTAGAATATAAATAAATACCAATAGCAGGATTATGAATAAAAGGTAACTCCTCTTTGTCTCTTTCCCCCTCTTTTTTTCTCTTAGCAATTAGCGGGATACAGCGCCTCCAACCCACCCGAATAACACGTGTTCAACTTTAAAATAACATTAATCCAGTAATGAAAAGTCAATTTATAAGGAATGATGAGCAGATCTTTTAACTTACTACAGGCTTTGAGGCCTGCCGTGAGCTGGCCGTCCAGACGCGCGGAGCGATCGGGCTGGACTTGATCTTTTTGGTTACTTTTTGCATCAAGGCAAAAAGTAACGTAAAGCAAATAAACAAAAGCATCTAATGCAATAGCTTAATCTTTTATATGAAGAAAAATGGAAAAAGCAATAAGAAGAAAGTCTAATGCAATAGGAAGTTGATCTTTTTGGTTACTTTTTGCATCAAGGCAAAAAGTAACATAAAGCAAAAATCAAAAACCATTTAATGAAATAGTTTAATTTTTTACACCAGAAAAAAACCGGAAAAGAAAAATATAAACGCTAATTGCTAAAGTAAAATCTATTACACCTAAGTCCCCCCTTAGGGGGACAGGGGGTTTAGCTGAACAGAGATTTGAATGACAATTCAAATCAATACTTTTGCCCCCATGAGCAAATTCCAACAATATAACTTTAAGAATAAAAGAGCCCTTGTAAGAGTTGACTTCAACGTCCCTTTAGACGATAAATACAATATCACGGACGATAACAGAATGCGCGCAGCTATTCCTACAATCAAAAAGATTATTAAAGATGGTGGTAGTGTTATTTTAATGTCTCATTTAGGACGTCCAAAGGATGGACCTACTGAAAAGTATTCTCTAAAGCACCTTGTAAGCCATTTATCTGAACTAACAGGAAGTAAAGTTCAATTTGCAAATGATTGCATTGGAAATGAAGCAATGGAAAAAGCTCAGGCTCTTAAGCCTGGTGAAATATTACTCCTGGAAAATCTTCGCTTTTATAAAGAAGAGGAAAAGGGAGATGAAAAGTTCGCTCAGAAATTATCAAGGTTGGGAGATGTATATATTAATGATGCATTCGGTACAGCCCATAGGGCTCACGCTTCAACAGCAGTAATAGCAAAATTCTTTCCACCGGAAAATAAGATGTTTGGATTATTAATGGAAAGCGAAGTTGCCAGTGCCGAAAAGGTAATGCACACCTCTGAAAAACCATTTACTGCAATTATCGGCGGTGCTAAGGTTTCTGATAAGATTCTTATAATTGAAAATCTCTTAAACAGGGCCACAGATATTATTATAGGTGGTGGAATGGCATACACTTTTTTTAAAGCTATGGGAGGCCATATTGGAAAATCATTGGTTGAAGAAGACAGGCTCAATATGGCCAATGAATTGATGAATAAAGCAGCAGAAAAGGGAGTTTGTATTCATTTGCCAAATGATTCCATTATTGCAGACAGATTTGCTGCCGATGCTGATGTTTCTTCTTCTCTAAGTAATACTATACCAGATGGTTGGATGGGTTTAGATATTGGTTCTATGGCCATTGAAACCTTCACCAGGGTCATACATAATTCCAAAACAATCTTATGGAATGGACCAATGGGAGTTTTTGAAATGGAAAAATTTCAGCATGGAACAAAAGCTATTGCTGCGGCAATTGCGGAAGCAACATCAAATGGTGCATATTCATTGGTCGGAGGTGGAGATAGCGTTTCTGCAGTTAACCAATTCGGCTATTCTGACAAAGTAAGCTATGTTTCTACTGGTGGAGGTGCCATGTTGGAGTATTTTGAGGGCAAGGAACTGCCAGGAATAGCAGCTTTGAAGTAATGGTGCATAATTTGTTTTAGCTCATCCCATGTTTTCAATTACATTTAATTTAATAAAACTAATAGCATGAGACCCCGTAACACCGGACTTTGGATCTTTTTAGTAATTATTGTTATTCTCGTTTTTGTTGGTTGTGGAAAATACAATGGATTGGTTCAATCAGATCAGAAGGTTAAAACTTCCTGGAGCAATGTTGAAACGAACTATCAACGCCGCACAGACCTTTATAATAGTGTTGTGAAAACAATTGAAGGATCAGCAAATTTTGAAAAGTCCACTTTAAAAGAAGTTATTGATGCCCGATCCAGGGCTACTTCCGTTAACGTAGATATCAACGATTCTGCGAGTCTTCAAAGATTTCAACAGGCGCAAACGCAATTGCAAAGTTCATTTAGCCGGTTAATGGCTGTTGCCGAAGCTTATCCCGATTTAAAGACAACAAAATCTTTTCAGGATTTTCAGACGCAGATTGAAGGAACTGAGAACAGGATAAATGTGGCCAGGCGTGATTATAATGGCACAGTTCAGGACTATAACCTGAAAGTAAAAACCTTCCCTAACAATCTGTTTGCAGGTATGTTCGGCTTTCATGAAAGACCATATTTTAAAGCAGACATAGGATCAGAAAAGGCTCCTGATATTAATTTTAATATAAAATAACTTCCTTGAGATTATTCCCCTGGCAAAAACCTAAGCCATTCTTCTCAGAAGAGGAAAATCGTCAGCTGGTAGCTGCTATTCAGCATGCTGAAATGGATACTAGTGGTGAAGTGCGTGTTTACATAGAATCACATTGCCGCTTTGTTGATGCTGTAGATCGTGCTCATGAGATCTTCTTCAAATTAGGCATGGATAAAACCGAATTAAGGAACGCTACCCTCGTATATGTTGCAATGAAAGACAGGCAGACGGCAGTTTATGGCGATACTGGAATTCATGAGAAAGTAGGAGAAAAATATTGGCAGGATGTCGTTACTAAAATGCTGATGCATTTCAGGCAGGATAAGCTGGCTACAGGTATTTGCCACGGAATAGAAGACCTGGGAAAGGCGCTGCAGTATTATTTCCCATATAATAAAGAAACTGATAAGAACGAATTACCGGACGATATAGTTTTTGGAAAGTAAGAATGAAGAAGCTACTATTTTTTATACTCCTTTTAGTTAGTTACAGTGCTTTTGCACAATCGGATAACGGAATCCCACCGAAGCCAAATCCTCCACGTTTGGTGAACGATTTTGCAAAAGTCATGATAGGTGAACAGGTAGATGAACTTGAAAGAAAGTTAAAAGCTTATGACGATAGTACTTCAAATCAAATTGCTATAGTTACCATAAGATCAACAAAAGACAATGATATTGGTGAAGTTGCTCTAGGCATTTTACGTAACTGGGGAGTTGGAAATAAGGATAAAAATAATGGTATTGTCGTTTTAGCTGCAATTGATGACCATAAAGTATTTATTGCAACAGGTTATGGATTGGAGGGAGTTGTTCCGGACGTAACAGCTAAGGCAATTATCGATAACGATATTCTTCCTAATTTCAGGCAACAAAATTATTATGCAGGTTTCGATGCTGCTTCCAATTCATTAATAAAAGCTATTGCAGGGGAATATAAAGCTCCTGAAGGGTATGCCAATAGAGGCAGAGCTAAAGGAATTGGTTTTGGCAAGATCATTATCGGGATAATTATATTTTTCATCATTTTAGGTATGTTTGGTCGTGGCGGCGGTGGTGGCGGAGGATATATGTCACGCCGTGGCAGCGGTTGGCTGGGCCCAATGATCCTTGGAAGTATGCTTGGCCGTGGAAGCGGAGGAGGAGGATTTGGAGGTGGCGGCGGCTTTGGCGGTGGTGGTGGAGGTTTTGGAGGCTTTGGGGGCGGAAGTGGAGGAGGTGGAGGCGCCGGAGGAAGTTGGTAACAGATACATAAGTCAATAACTAAAATGAACTTATTTTAGATTCGATATCAATCCTTAATTCCCCTATTTACCGCGTACCTAACTTAACATAAAGCTATATCAAAGTCTTGTTAGAGCCATATATAATTGCTTCATAACTCAACTGTGCCTCATTAGACAGATTGATCTCACATTTTAATGTTATATAGTTTCCGCATGTATACATTCCCTTGTTAACCTGTCATCTGGTTAACTTGGCAACTTTACCTCTTTCAGTCAAACTTTTACCTTTTAGCTTTAAACTTTTGACTTAAAGTTCCGCTTACATTAATTTTGAATTCAATGAAATCACTTGTCTCAATAACGTTTGCTTTAATGGTTGCCCATTCATCCCTGGCGCAAAAAGTTTATTTCATTTATCTGCAAACAGAAAACAATTCGCCTTTCTATGCTAAAATGTCAGATAAGGTTTTCAGTTCTTCAAATGCAGGTTATTTAACACTTTCCAATCTTTTCGACAGTACCTATTCAATAGCTATTGGTTTTCCTTCTGGCAAATCAGAAACAAGATTTTCTGTACCAATAAATTCCAGGGACAGAGGATTTCTTATTGGGAACTCAGAAGGAAGCTTGCTTCTTGTGGATATTGAAACATCATCTATAATTAAACCAGTAGCGGGCATATCGAAGGGGGGTACGTCATATGAATTGAAGACTGACTTATTCACTACTTTGCTTGCTAAGGCAGCAGGCGACTCTTCACTATTATACGTAGCTGTTAAACAGGATAATGAGCCTAAAAAAGAAGAAAAAATTAATGTGGCAGTAAAAGAAGAAGACAAAAAATCAAAAGAACAACCAAAAGAGAAAGTCCCGGAAATAAAATCTGAACCGATTACAGTGAAAACTGAAGCAAAAGAACTGGAAATAAAAAAGGATTCAATGGTTACAACCGCTTCTGTTTCAGAAACACCTAAAAATGATTCCACATTAGCCGTTCATCGAAATGAACCGCAACTAAAAGATCAGGTTCAAAAGAGTGAAAAATTACCAGTCGATTCATCCGTGAATATCCCTGAAGTAACAGAATATAAAAGGTCAACAATAAAAAAATATTCTGAAAGTTCAACGTCTGAAGGCTTTGGATTGGTCTTTTATGATATACACGACGGAGGTATAGATACAATCCGGCTTACAATTCCTAATCCAAAATTTCAGTATAAACTGGAAGAACCAGAAACTAAAGCAGATGATCTGAAAAAAGAAGAAGTAAAGAAAGAACAGAAAACAGCTGATGTAAAGCAACCGATTATACCTTCTGCTGAAGAAAAGAAAAATGCTGTAATAATTGCTTCCAGTACAGATTCTTCTAAGTTAGGTAAGAATAATACCAGCGAAACAGGCAATGTTTCAATATTAAAGAAAGTAAAACCTTCTTGCCCCATAATGGTATCTGAAGCTGAATTTCTTAAGCTTAGACGAAATATGGTGGCGAAATCGAATGATGAAGGAATGGTAAATGAAGCAAAAAAAACCTTCAGGAATAGATGCTTTACAACAGATCAGATCAAAAGCCTCGGTTCCTTATTTTTAACTTCCGCAGGCAAATACGAATTTTTTAGTGCAGCTTATCCTCACGTATCAGACCAGGAAATGTTTGCTTCTCTTCAATCAGAGATAAAAGATGATTACTATTTCAAGCGTTTTAAATCCCTTGTAGGGGAATAACCAGTTCCATGCCCCGTTATTTTATAGAATTAGCTTATGACGGATCAAACTATAGTGGATTTCAGATCCAGGAAAATGCCAACACAGTACAGGCTGAAATTGAAAAAGCATTTCAGGTTATTCATCGCGAACGCGTAAGCTTTACAGGCTCCTCAAGAACGGATTCCGGTGTACATTGTTTACAGAATTTTTTTCATTTTGATTTTGAAAATGAATTGCATCCGCAGTTCATTTATAAAATGAATGCTTTATTACCATTGGATATTGTAGTAAAGAAATTGCATAAAATGAATCTGGAAGCACATTGTCGTTTCGATGCTATTAGCAGGGAATATATTTATAGGATACACAGATTCAAAGATCCTTTCATTAAAAAGTACTCTTTTTTTTATCCTTATAAACTGGATCTTGAAAGAATGCATAAGGCTGCAGAACATGTAAAAAGCTGTACTAATTTTTATGGATTTTCAAAGACGAATACACAAGTAACAAATTTCAATTGCCAGGTACAATATTGCACATGGTCAGTTGAAAACAATGAATTGATATTTACAATAAGAGCCAATCGTTTTCTAAGGGGAATGGTTAGGTTATTAACTGGCTCATGCTTAAAAATGGGAAGGCATAAATTGACATTAGAAGAATTCAAAGAATTGTTCATTAAGAATGAAAAATGTGCTTATTCAGTTCCTGCGCATGGCCTTTTTCTACGCTCAGTCAATTATCCTGAAAATTATTTTCCTGCAACCGGCGGGCATTTCACAGCATTTTAAGATTTAATTTTTCAAATGATTTGGATGGTATTTGTAATGCCTCGTATCTTTGCGTCCGCTTTTTGAAAATCGATTACGGGGGCTACAAAATCACTACTGGTTTTTTACAATTCTTTAAGATTGTAGGGTGAAAATAATTTGTTGGTTGTCAAATACTTGCTTATCTTTGCAGCCCGCTTTTTGATAGGATAATTGGACTGGAAATAATTGAAATTGTTCACACAGTTTTGTGAATAATTAAATAGAAATATTTTGGTTGAAATAGTGAAGTGAGTGTATCTTTGCAGTCCGCAAAAAAAATTCAAAACAAGCTCTTTTTTTAAATTATTATACTCTTCCAATTTGTTTGACATGGTTGTTAAAAAATTGACAATCAGAAAAATAAATTTGGTCGGAATAAAATGGCTCGTACATTTGCACTCCGTTTAAAAAACGGATGGCTAAATAAGCCGAAAGATCTTTGAAAGTTTGGAAGCAACAGCACGTAAATCTTTAAGATTTACATAGGTAAGTCAAGCGAATAACATTCGATTTTGACTCGTTAATTTTCTTTTTTGAGAATTTTAATAGTCAGCATCAAAACTCATTTACAATGGAGAGTTTGATCCTGGCTCAGGATGAACGCTAGCGGCAGGCTTAATACATGCAAGTCGAGGGGCAGCAGGACTATAGCAATACAGTTGCTGGCGACCGGCAAACGGGTGCGGAACACGTACGCAACCTACCCATAACTGAGGAATAGCCCGGGGAAACCCGGATTAATACCTCGTAACATAATGAGATGGCATCATCTTATTATTATAGATCCGTCGGTTATGGATGGGCGTGCGCCTGATTAGGTAGTTGGCGGAGTAATAGCCCACCAAGCCTACGATCAGTAACTGGTGTGAGAGCACGACCAGTCACACGGGCACTGAGACACGGGCCCGACTCCTACGGGAGGCAGCAGTAAGGAATATTGGTCAATGGACGCAAGTCTGAACCAGCCATGCCGCGTGAAGGATGAAGGTCCTCTGG
>JBJMLT010000440.1:0-26308 GCA_045805165.1 Flavisolibacter sp. | reverse complement strand
TCACAGAAATTAGGGAAAGAAAATCCTTATTCTACCGGCATACCAGGACCTGATGGTTATGTATTTGGGTATGGAAGATATGCCCAGGATGTATTGATCCCTGCATTTCTTGCCGCGTATACGCATCAGGATCCTATGAGTATAACTTTGATTAAAAATTCAAATCCTAATTTAAGGTCCAATCCTTTTTCCGGATTATTACCAAAGCCTAACTGGACTTTAACATATAATGGGTTATCCAGGCTTCCGGGACTGGATAAAATATTTACCAATTTTACAATTCGCCATAATTATGGAAGTACATTAAGCATGAACAGCTTTACTTCTGCATTGCTGTTCCAGGATCCGTTTGCTGCCGGGTATCCTTCATTTATTGATACTTCAACTCATAATTTTATTCCCTATTTCCTTTTACCGAATATTACTATTAGCGAGCATTTTTTACCATTGATTGGTGTGGATATGACATTCGTTAATCAACTAAGCGCCCATTTTGAATATAAGAAAAGCCGCGACCTTAGCTTAAGCCTGATCGATTATCAATTAGCAGAGAATCATTCTACAGAATATTCTTTGGGCATAGACTGGAGGAAAAGGGGAGTGCCAATTCTTCAAAATTTAAGGATAGGCAAGAAAGGAAAAAAATTAGATAATGATGTTACATTCCGGTTCGATTATAGTTTACGAGATGATATAACTGCCAATAGCAAACTGGATCAGAATACTTCTTTTGGTACGGCAGGACAGAAAGTTATCAGAATTGCTCCTTCCATTGATTATGTAGTAAATAACAGGGTGAATTTGAAATTTTATTTTGAACAGAACAGAGTCATTCCCAAAATAGCAACCACTGCACCTATAACTACTACGAGGGCGGGGTTGCAAGTCAGAATTTCATTAGTACAATAGATTAAGTAACTGATTAGCCAATTAGCTCTTTAGGTAATTAAGTTATATAACTTCGTGCACTTTATTTATTATGAAAAAGATCGTATTTGTTACAGGCGCGACATCAGGATTTGGGGAAGCGTGTGCACATATTTTTGCAAAGAATAATTATAGTCTTATTCTTAATGGAAGACGCGAAGAAAGATTGAAAGCATTACAGAAAGGACTTTCAGAATTGTATAATACCAATAGTTACTTATTGCCCTTTGATGTACAGGATCAGGAAAAAGTATTTCAATCTATAAACAATCTTCCGGATGAATGGAAACAGATCGATATACTTATTAATAATGCGGGGCTGGCATTGGGCCGTGATCTTTTTGAAGAGGCCAATCTTGATGATTGGACAACTATGATAAACACCAACGTAAAAGGATTACTGTATGTTTCTAAAGCCGTGCTGCCATTTATGATAAAAAGAAAAAAAGGGCATGTAATTAATATTGGTTCCATTGCGGGAAAGGAAGTTTATGAGCGAGGTAATGTTTACTGCGCAACTAAATCAGCGGTTGATGCGATAAGCAAAGGCATGAGAATTGACCTATTGAGACATCATATTAAGGTAACAGCCATTCATCCCGGAGCTGCGGAAACAGAGTTCTCTATTGTAAGATTTAAAGGTTCTGAGGAGGCAGCTAAAAAAGTATACGAAGGATATAAAGCATTATCGGCTGAAGATATTGCGGATATAATTTATTATACGGCCACACTGCCACCTCATGTTTGCATTAATGATCTGGTTGTGACACCTACACAACAAGCAAATTCTTATATTACGAACAGAAGTTGAATTCAGTTCACATTCCAAGGATTCCTTAACATACTGTACTACTAAGAAGAAAGATTATTAATTATTTAGCTGTTTTTATGTAAGGAGCGCGTAATCAATCATTTATGCTTCTTTAAGAAAAATAACATTCTATTGTTCCAGTCAAAAGGAATTTCTATTATTTTTATCTGAATTCCAATATCATTTGTTAGCTATGAAAAGAATCTTATCCTTTATAATTACCATTTTTCTTCTGCATTCCATTACAAACGCACAGGAAGTTATTAGAGTTCAACCATGCGAAAACGGGTTCATTCAAAAACAGGTTGACAGCTTAAAGCAGATCTATTCGAAAGATGGCTTCCAGGTATTAAAAGAAGCTTCCATTATGATGGAAAGCGAATATGAAATGCCGGTGGTGGTGCCGCTTCAGGAAGGCTCGTTGTACCAGATCGTTTTTATTGGTGACATAACTTCCAAATTATATGAAGTGCGAATGTTTGACTGGGATGAAAAAATGGTGGTATATCAAAAGAAAATGTGGGGTGATGTAGATGGAAATATCATTGCCTTTTCCTACATACCTAAATTCTCAGAGCTACATATGATCAAGCCACTGCAGATCAATAAACAGAAGAAGAAGGATTTGTGTGGGTATGTGATGTTATTGAAGAAAATGAAATAATACCCCCTGTCCCCCTAAAGGGGGAACTTAGTTCTACTATTTACTTTTATTTGGCTGGTTGTCAAAAGAGTTGACAAGTTAACAGGTTGACTGGTACGTGGTAAATGAAGGAATTTGGAATTTGGAATTGGGAATTCGGAGAGAAGCTATTAGCCACAAGGTACTAGCTGCAAGATTTTAATGCAATCTGTTTTACTGGTGTTGGCTATTCTTTTCAACTAGTTAACTGTCAACCTGAAAACTTTTCAATTGCAACTATTAACTGTGAACTAAAAAGCAACCAAGTTGGAATTAATCCGCTCTGCAATCTAAAATAGAAGGGTTTTGAATATTTTCTTAGCGTATTAAAGTAACTGTTCCTTTAGCAAATACAATTTTACCTAAATAATCAATTCCCCTGACTACCCATACAAAAGTGCCGGAGCCCTGTTGTTTTCCACCTATGGATCCATCCCAGCCTTTTCCATTTATAGTGGTGCTGAAAACAAGCTCACCCCAGCGGTTAAATACTCGGAAATAATCGATGCGGGATACACCCACGGCTATTGGCCGGAATACATCATTCCTGCCATCACCATTTGGAGTAAAGGCAGTAGGTACAAAGATCCTTGGATCTGTTTTAAACACTTTTACGGTTAAGTAGGCAGAATCCAAACAGCCACTTTCATTAGCTATGAGGACTTTATATCTTATAGAATCAAAACTGCCATCATAATTAGCTACGGGATCATTAATATGAATATTATTCAATCCGTCAGGAGGTTGCCATAAATAACCCACCCCTCCGGATGCTTCTAATTGTAAGGGTTGACCTATAACTACTGCAGTATCCCTTCCGGCGAATGCATTTATCTTAGGCAGCATATTTACAACAATTGTATCTCTTCCTGGCTTCGGACAACCAATATTATCCAATACAGTTAAAACATAGCTCAGAGTTGACGGAGGTGATGCTACAGGGTCAAGACTATTTGGATCACTTAATGTGGCTGCGGGTGACCAGGAAAAAGAGCTTCCTTTTATACTTGCATGCAATTGGGCAGAGGCTTGAAAACAAATAGTAGTATCTGGCCCGGCGAATGCACCTGGATAAGGAACTAATCTTACTGTTACCTGATCGTTTGCACTGCATCCCCCTATAGTTGCAAGGACATTATAAGTGGTAGTAGCTATTGGAATAACGACCGGATCAATTATACCAGGATCGTTAAGTCCGGAAGAAGGCGTCCATGTAAAATGCAATCCATCTGAATTTGCACCCAATTGTACCGGATCGCCACCACAAATCGTTGTATCAGGCATAGCCTTCAAGGTTACAAAATCTACAACACGAACCTTCACTGTATCGCGGTTAACGCATCCGTTATTATTCAATTGAACAATATAATTAGTAGTTGTTTTGGGATTAACTGTCGGAGAGGCCGTATTGGCATTGATAATATTGGTATTGGGCAACCAATTAAAAATGCCACTGCCTAAGGCATTCAATTGAACTGCATCTCCATTGCAGATCAAAGTGTCTTTAGGATTCAGTGTAATCGGGGGCTTATCAATTATTGGAACCGTTGTTAGTATGGTATCTATACAGCCTTTACTACTGGTAACAATAAATTCAACATTCATATTGCCAGTTTGCGCATAAGTATGAGAAGGGTTTTGAATTATGGCAGTATTAGAAGGACTTCCGGGATCACCGAAATTCCAGAACCAGGAATTAATAAAGCCATAAACTGTATGAGATGTATCTGTAAATTGGGTCAGGCGATTTACACAAATACCAGAATAAGTAAATCCAGGAAAAAAGCCCGGATACACTTTTGCTAAAGCGGTCGCAGAGTCTGTACATTGCTGACCCTTATTAACAACCAGCTTTACGTTGTATGTGCCAGTATCTGCATAGGTATTAGTAGGTGTTGCGTTAGTAGAACTGTTGCCATCTCCGAATGTCCAATAATATGAATTAATCAGAGGACTTGCATTATGATTAAAGAAGGTAAGGTCGTATCCATTACAAGTTATATAAACAGGATCGAGCTGAGGTGTTGTCAGAGAACAATCAGCCACTTTAATTTGAAGATCTTTTTTCTGAGTAGCTATTAAAACACCGTTCCTGAATTCGTCAACACAAACAGTAACAACATATATACCTGCTGAAGGTGCTCTTCCGGTTAATAGTCCAGTTCTGGAATTGATCTTGATTCCGGGGCCCAGGGGTGAACCTGAACCAAATGGACTTGCATAAGGAACACTTGAATAAGGTGGTGGTGCCGGTGGGCGTGGAGCAGGAGTACTGGTATTGCCTCCTGAATAAGCTGTACAGAAATAATAAGAAAGAGAATCTTTATCCAGATCCAATGCACCAAAATTGTATACAAACGGGTTATTAGCACAAACAGCTACAGTATCTGCGCCAATAAACCTTGCGCTATTGTTGGCCGGCGCAGACGGTAATACAGAAGTGCCAGGTATTTGGGCAGTATAAGTAGCTCCTACGGAACTAGAGTTTATAAGATTATTAATACCGGCGATACGGCAACATCTTTGAAAGGTAATAGTATAACCCGAAGCTATTCCCGGAAGTGTAACATCAAATTCATAATATCCAACATCGTAACATACGACAGGAGGATTTTGAATACATGGACTTGGAGAAGATAAATTTAAATGGACGATTTTTGTCCTGGGAATATTATCATTATTCCAGACTGTAGAAAAGCCCGCATTATCGAAAATTGAAATGGAAACATCCCCATCCAGAGGCGCTCCATTAGAAAAGCAATCCCGGTACAAATTCAATACAACATGGTAAGTATACATATTACCATTTTGGCCGGTAAGCGTATAATACATTTCTCCTCCCGTAATGTGATTGGCTGATGCATAGATAGCAATCAAACTAAAAAGCAGATAGAAGTAAACTTTCTTCATGGGGTTAGGTAAAGTATAAGGTATTAAGAAATGCCGATAAGTATTTATTTGACTCAGACACTTCTTCACGCATACCCATGTGGCCCGAATTATCCAGGATATGAATATACGAAATTTCAGGTAGTTTGCACTGCTCCAAACCATCATTTAACGGAACTGCAGTATCGTATTTTCCCAATATAAATAGCACAGGTATTTGACTTTTTTCTAATAAGTGACGTCTGTCCGGTCGCCTGATCATAGCCTCATAATAATAAACGAGTGCTTCCGTTGTAAAGTTGCGTGAGTTTTCTATCTGTTCTTCAATTAGTTGTTTATTATTTTCTTTTGTAACAGGACTGTACAAATTAGGAATACTAGTTTTAAGGAATTCGTAAGCCCCATGTTCTTTAATAAATTGAATACCTTTCTTACGTATTTCTACTTTTTGTTCGGTATCTGCATAGGAAGTTGAATGAAACAAGCCAAAGCCTTTTAGCATCTGAGGGTATTTTTCAACAAAAGCCAAGGCTATATAACCACCCATGCTATGACCAATTAATGTTACGGACGCTTTTTGTGCCTTTTCGTCCATTAAAATAGAATACAGGACTTCTGCCATTCCTTCCATGGTCATATCAGAGATCAGATCCGAATCTCCACTTCCGGGCAAGTCTGCTATAATAAACTTAAATCCAGTTATTTTATTATACTGATTGTTCCATATAGAACTGTCTTCTCCAAATCCATGAATCAAAAGCACTGGATTTCCCTCACCAATAACCAGATAAGTTATTCGACTATTTTGAAACAAGATGGTTTTGCGCTCCATGTTGGTTGGATTTAGAATATTTCCAGCTTCGTAATACGGTCAACATCACGACCGGAAGAAGTGCATTATTCATTTGTTGCGGCAAAAAGAACCAAGTAATTAATAAAAGTATACTTATTCCAAAAACTATTCTGAAATATAAATTTATCCAATGCGATTTTTTATACGCTATAAATACAATTAAAAAATTTGTTGGCAACGCCCAAAGAATATTAAAATTATTTCTACATACCGTATCTACCCTGCCAATCCACATGAGCAGGATCAATATTCCTGCAGTTCCCAATAAACAGAAGAATATTAAATCAAAAATAGTAAGGATCCTTTCGGTCCATTGTGTTCTTAAACCGGATAATAAGATTATAATAAAAAGGATAATAGTAAAGATCACAATAGGCGAAAATAAAGGAGAAGTTGAAGCGACAACAGGCATAGCTAAAATGGTCGAAGCCTTTGAAACGAGAGCATGCTTTCCTTCTTTGGCTTGATTGAAACCATTCAACAAATAATCCGGAAGGAACATAGCCTGTTCATTGGTAACTTTTTTATCAATATTCGCTCCCAAAAGAATGTCAATTCCCAACTTGCTCCAATATTCTTTTTTTGCATTAAGATATAAATGGATCAATTGTCTGAAAGTAGGTATGGCGGGAGGTAAAATATTTTTAAAAGCAACAGAGGTATCTGCATTTTTAATGATCATGTTCTTCGCCCTGGTAGTGCAGTTATCATAAAGGAAATCATACCTGTAATACCTGTTCTGCGGCTGTGCATTCAATTTTAATTCATTTAATAATCTGATCTTTTCTTTACAATTCATTTGCAGGATCTGTTCCTGAACGGTTCGGCTTTCCATTTGATATTCCTGAAGGAAGCTATTAAAATCTTCCACTGAAAGAAAATACAGAAGACTTCCATTCATGAATTTGGTATAAAAGTCAGGACCAAATTCAAATGTTCCATAGTTAAAAACGTAATCATTGCCGGAAGACAATTCATGTACTCTTATGGCAGTATGTCCGAACGTGGAATATAATTCTTCACCAGGTCCACAAGTAAGAAGGCTGATCTGTAGGTTACAGGAATCCTGAGATCTGGAAAACAGAAAAATAAAAATACAAATGCAAAAAAGAAAAAGCCGTCTTTTCAATGAAAGTGTTTGATGAGGCAATATAGACAAAAACTAAAGTGTTCTACAGGTATGAGAGAAATCGATCACAATTTTATAAGTAAATTGTAGATAATTACGTACGGAGGAAAATGGAAGATCTGGATAAATTAAGAAATGAAATATCTGAATTAAATAAACAGCTATCGGAACAGCAAAAAAAGATCACTGAATTACAAAGGTTGCTGAACAAGCTGGATAAAAATGCAACATCCTTCCCTATTTCTGAAACCTACTCACAAAATTTAAAAAACGCATCCAAGCAGGCATGGTCGGCAGAGAACTTCATTGGTTTACGTTTGATCCATTTTATTGGCATTATTGTTCTTGTAATCGGACTTTCGATTGGGGTAAAATATGCAATAGACCGCCAATTGGTTTCTGAAGTAATGAGAATAAGCCTGGCATACGCAGCCGGGATCGTACTTTATGTCCTTTCCTTAAGATCGAGAAAAAAGTATGAATTATTCAGTGCCATACTTTTTAGTGGGGCCATGGCCTCTTTATATTTTACTACTTATGCTGCTTATACTTATTATGCTATTGTTTCTTTTCCTATAGCTTTTCTTTTAATGATGGCTTTATCTGTATACACTGTTTACGAGGCTATAGAATACGATCACCAGGAAATTGCTTTCCTTGCGTTAGTTGGAGCGTATGGAATTCCTTTTTTAATAAGTAAAAATGCAGACAGGCCAGACCTGTTCTTTTTGTACATTTCTTTTATCAATCTTGCGGTAGTATTTCTATGCATTAGAAAGCTTTGGAAACAGGTTGGAAGAATAGCAACAGCGATAACCTGGATATTATTTATCGCCTGGGCATGGAGCCATTTTTCTTTAAAATGGCAAGGGTTAGGTTATGGCTTTATGAGTTTTTTCTTTTTAATGTTTTTATTAACTGGCTTATCAGTTAAGCTATTCCATAAAAAAGAATTTACAGTAAATGACTGTTACCAGATTATAATTAACAACCTTGCCCTGGGCATTGCAGGACTATTAATAACGGGGGATTCTTTTGCCAGATTAAATATTGCAGTAATAACTTTTGCATTATCGGCTATAACTGCTCTTCAAGCTATCATTTACAGGAATATGTGGCGTTCGGAGGCTATGCTAATAAGGATGGTATCTTCTTTTTCTTTTCTATTATTTGTTGTATTCATTGCATTTGAATGGACTGGCCTTACTGTAACTTTATTGTGGCTATTAACAGCTGTAATATTATTTGCAGGGGGTATTATTACAAAATCTGTACAACCAAGAATGGCATCAATTATTTTAATGGGGGCGACCCTTTTTAAATTGCTAGTATTTGACAGCACCACTTTTACTACAATACAGAAAATAATTTCTTATCTGTTACTTGGAATTTTGCTGTTGCTGGTGTCATTCTTTTATCAGAAGTTTAAAGAACAATTATTCGGCGATCGCTGATGTATGATGTCGTGATCTCTGATTTAACTCGTTTCACCGATCTTCATATCAGACATCAGCGATATAGTTCTATTTCCGGCTATAGTTGGGGGCTTCCCTGGTTATTTCTACATCATGGGCGTGGCTTTCGCGCATTCCGGCATTGGTGATCTTAACAAAGGTTGCCATTTGCAATTCTGAAATATTTTTTGCTCCGCAATATCCCATTCCCGCTCTTAATCCGCCTACATATTGGTAGATGATCTCTTTAAGAAAACCTTTATAAGCAACCCTTCCTTCAATGCCTTCCGGAACGTATTTTTTAACATCGGCTTCCGGATCCTGGAAATAACGGTCGCTACTGCCAACGGACATAGCTCCTAAAGAACCCATTCCTCTGTATTCTTTAAATTTTCTTCCTTCGTAAATTATGGTATCACCAGGGCTTTCTTCTGTGCCTGCAAATATGCTACCCATCATTACACAATTAGCGCCGGCAGCCAATGCTTTTACCATGTCGCCCGTGTACCGGATACCTCCATCCGCTATAAGAGGGATTCCTTTTTTCTTAAGGGCCACATTTGCTTCTATAATGGCTGTAAGCTGTGGCACACCGGCTCCGGCTACAATTCTGGTAGTGCAAATGGAACCAGGTCCAATACCTACTTTTACAGCATCCGCACCTGCATCTGCCAAAGCTTCCGCTCCTTCTGTAGTAGCAATGTTTCCTGCTATGACATTCAGATTTTTAAACTGCTTTTTAAGGCTTTTCAATGAATCTATGATACCTTTTGAATGACCATGTGCACTATCCAATACAACTACATCCACTCCTACAGCCTGAAGTGCGGCAACTCTGTCTAAAAGATCGCGGGTTACACCAACAGCAGCTCCAACCAGTAATCTACCTACATTGTCCTTCACAGCATTTGGAAAACTTGTTACCTGGAGAATATCCCTATAGGTGATCAATCCTACCAGCTTTCCAGATTTAGTTACAACAGGTAGCTTTTCAATTTTATAATTGCGAAGAATAATTTCTGCTCCTTTCAGGTCTGTCCCTTCAGGAGCTGTAATGAGGTTCTCTTTGGTCATAACCTCGCTAACTTTCCTGTTGCCATCTTCTTCAAAACGCAGATCTCTGTTTGTTAATATACCTGCCAGATTTCTGTTCCCATCAACAATGGGGATACCACCTATTTTATTATCCCGCATTAAGCGCAAGGCATCTGAAATGGTAGCATTGACCGGAAGTGTGATTGGATCAATGATCATTCCGCTCTCACTTCTTTTTACCTTCCTAACCTGATCAGCCTGTTTTTCAATACTCATATTCTTGTGTAATATTCCAAGTCCACCTTCTCTGGCCAGGGCTATAGCAAGAGAGGCTTCTGTAACGGTGTCCATAGCTGCTGAAAGCATTGGAACGTTCAGTACGATATCTTTAGTAAGATTTGTTTGTATGGAAACATCGCGAGGTAATACTTCTGAAAAGGCTGGAACTAATAGAACGTCGTCAAATGTTAATCCTTCGATGAAATTTCTACCGGAGTTATTGTTTGCAACCATGTGCAAAGATAGGAAGCGGGAGGAATTTACAATTTACCATTTACGATTTATAATTTTCTTATCATTTTACCGTCATCCTTTTCATTAAAATCATTTATTCCAAATAGTTATTCTTCAATGTCTATTCTTTCTCCTGTGGAGTGAGCGATGAATTGAGGAGCGTACATACATTGGATGGTTGCTGGTCCGTTTGTGAAATTACCGCTATGACTAACGAATAAGGGATATTCGAAGACATAGGTTCCTTTTGGAATATAATTAAAGAAGAAATCCGAGCTGGCATCTTTAGTAGTTTGATAATAACCTAATCCGCCCTGGTATTTATATTCACTTAATACATTTACTGGCTCAAATCCTGAGACCCTTGAATCCTTAAGATGAACATATTCCATATCTCTGTCCACCCTGATAACAATCCTGACCTTTACCTTATCACCCACCTGAAGTTCCTGTCCTTCATTAACCGGAAGTAAGACAGGCCCTGTATCTGAATTCTTTTCAATAAATAATTTTTTTTCCAATTGAAGTGGCGTATTACTTTCTTTTATTTTATCCATGTCCTCAAAATATTGCCAGTAAACAGCACCCCATGTCGGCATGGAACCGTTTTGATTGACAGTAATTGCAATATTTCCCATTTCGGGCTTAATAGCATTTGCATCGAATGTATATTTTAAATAAGCTGTTCCGGCTTCTGTTTTTTGATCTTTATTATTTATAATGATAGCAGGCCCTAATTTAATTTGAACCAAAGGTTCCTGATTAATCCAATTGTTTCCGGTTAATAGTAAAGCATAACAGGCATCTGCAGTTGCTTTTGTGGTTGACCAATGATTGGTTTGCTTATTAAGGATTAGCCAGGTTTTAAGTTCATCGACAGTTTTTACGTCCTGGCTAATTTCATTAAAAGCTTCAATAAGTAAAGACTGAGATTCAATAGGAGCATTCCACCACAACCATTTATAATTCATTTTATCTTCTTTCCAATACATTCCTGACTCCTCCCCAATAATGGCTGTTTCCTTTAAGGAATTGATTATGTCCTTCGATGTTTTGAAATCACCAGATCTATATAAGGTAAGAGCGATCATGCCCTGCATATATTTGTTTTGCTTATCCCAGATTTTAGTCAGTTGCTTAAAATAAAAATTATGAGCTGTTTTAATTTTTTTTGAAATGGTATATTCTGGAAAAAAGCTTCGCATATAGAAATACTGAATCTGCAAATAATTTATTTCCCTGGTATCTAATTTTTTGCGTTTTAATGATAGATCATAATCTTCTTTTAATTTATTATCCAAATAATTTATTCCGGATTTCACGATAGCATTCATTTCACCTACCTGATTTTCAGGAATACCACTCAGCTTTCTTAAATGACCAATTCCTGAAATAATATACTGAGTAATGAAACGGTCCTCAGGACCACCTTTAAACCATGCAAATGCACCATTATACAACTGCATGCCTTTTAATTTTTCCAGATTGGCAGCTAATTCATTTTTCAAGCGGACCAGATCGAAAAGGAGAGCAATATTTTTTTTCTGTTGCTCTTCAGATTTTGCTTCTAATACCCAGGGCGTTTCCTCCAGGAGAATAGATTTTAGTTCCTGGTTCTTTTGTAACTCAGAAAGAAAAGCAGATGTGTCATGATTCCTCCATTGGCCAACTACCTGCTTTATTCTGGAAGAAGAGTTGATGATGGTTGTAGCAAGTGCATTGGAATAAAAACGATTCCAGGTTTGCTCGGTACATTCGTATGGAAATTCCATAAGATAGGGTAGTGCCTGAATTGCGTACCACGCAGGATTAGAAGTATATTCCACAGTTAACGAATGATTCTGTAACGATTCACTATTTTCTGAACTTAACAATTTATCAAATGCTAAACTTTTTGTGCCTGAGCCTCTCATCAGGACAGGCAAAGATTCTGTGATCAGTATTTTATTGGATAAAACCGGCAAGGCATCCTGTTCTCCGTCGCTCAGACTTAAGGCGGAAGAATTTGTCACGGCCATTACTTTCCATATCAATGAACTATTGAACAGAAATGGTACCTGAATTGGGAATTTTACAGCTTCACTTTGTCTGGCCGCTACGGTAAAATATTGATTGGGAAAGGTATTCATGAACCATCCATCGACTGATTGATTGGTAGCTGCGTCGAATAATTGCAATTGAACCTGGCCGGTCAATTCGGTGTCGGACAAATTTACAATCTTGGTAGAAAGTTCAATATGATCGCCCTGGCGAAGGAAGCGAGGCATGTTGGGTTGGACTTTTAAAGTTTGAGAATATATTGTTGAATTAAAAAAATAAATATGGATAAAAAGAAATAATAATTTTTTAAAATCTTGCATGCGAACAACCCGTATTTATAGCAAACATCTGAATTCTTTCCTTAAAGATTAATATTCAAATTCAATGGCTAATAAGCCAACCACCTAATTTGCTAATTATCTAATTACTTACATTTGCCCAACTTTAATCAATTATGAGCATCCTTGTTAATAAGAGTTCTAAAATTTTAGTGCAGGGCTTTACTGGAACGGAAGGCACTTTCCATGCTTCCCAGATGATTGAATACGGAACCAATGTAGTTGGTGGTGTTACACCTGGAAAAGGAGGAACGATACATCTAGACAGGAGGGTTTTTAATACTGTTGCAGAGTGCGTAAAGGTAACAGGAGCAAACGTATCCATAATTTTTGTTCCACCGGCATTTGCCGCAGATGCCGTAATGGAATCGGCGGACGCAGGTGTAGAACTTATTGTTTGCATAACTGAGGGCATCCCCATACAGGATATGGTTAAAGTAAAAAACTTTCTGGAAGGTAAAAATGCAAGGTTGATTGGACCTAATTGTCCAGGCGTTATTACTGCAGATGAATGTAAAGTGGGTATTATGCCCGGATTTGTATTTAAGAAAGGACGGATAGGAATTGTTTCCAAATCGGGAACCTTAACATACGAAGCGGCCGATCAGGTGGCGAAGGCAGGATTGGGCATTTCTACAGCCGTAGGAATTGGCGGCGATCCTATTATTGGAACTACTACCAAAGAGGCAGTAGAACTTTTTATGAATGATAAGGATACAGATGCAATTGTAATGATCGGTGAAATTGGAGGTGGAATGGAAGCTGAAGCAGCCCGTTGGGTAAAGGATAGTGGGAATAAAAAACCTGTTGTTGGATTTATTGCTGGTCAAACGGCTCCTCCGGGCCGAAGGATGGGACATGCAGGAGCCATAGTTGGAGGTGCAGAAGATACGGCAGCTGCTAAAATGAAGATCATGACTGAATGCGGAATCCATGTTGTCCAAAGTCCTGCTGATATAGGAAAGACAATGGCGCAGGTGATTAAAAAGACAGTTGCCTGAGCAGCTTTCAGCAATCAGCTTTCAGCTAACTGATTTCCCGAATTCACTATTGACTATTGACATTTTAGACAAACTATATAAAAAAGGAAAAACCCTGGCTTTCGCCGGGGCTTTTCTTTTAGTTTTCATTTTTGGTTTATGTCTTTACAATAACTACAAAATGAATATTTTTCACAGGTCTTTAAATCTGGTGTTTTTTTATAGACAATAAATTGGCTGGAAAGTTTAATAAGAGAGTGTTAAAACAATTAGCTAATTAGCTGATTAGCTGGTTTGGCTGACTGACGTTTTCGGCTTACTGTAATATATTATTGATTATTTAAAAATGATTCCCGTGATTAGAGATGTAAAACCTGAGGATATTGCCTAATAATTAATAAGCAATAATTAATAAATAAATGCAATAAGTCAAACTGCTTAATCAGTTGTATCATCTTCTGGAGGTGGAACGAGGGTAGGGGCGCTTTTATCGGTTAGTTCTGCCATATTTCTGTCATTGGCAATCTTACCTGTTTCTTCAAGCATGCGCATGTCTTTAGCATCGCGTAAAAATTCTGATGCGAATATGAATTGGTTCAGGCGGTCATTCTTACTAAAGATGATCTCTTTATTATTTCCTTCCCATTCCTTTTTCCCTTCATACATATAAATAATGTTATCACCAATTTCCATAACACTATTCATATCATGGGTATTAACAACGGTAGTTATATTGTATTCTAATGTTATTTCTTTTATCAATTTATCAATCAATCCAGATGTCTGGGGATCCAGGCCGGAATTTGGTTCATCTACGAATAAATATTTAGGATTAAGTACAATAGCCCGTGCAATACCAACTCTTTTCATCATACCACCACTTAATTCAGCCGGGTATTTTTTATTGGCGTCTTTTAGATTTACTCTTTCCAGCACCTCATTTACTCTTTCCATCTTTTTCTTATAGGAATCTTTAGTAAACATATCCAAAGGGAAAATGACATTTTCCTCAACATTCATGCTGCTAAAAAGAGCTGACCCCTGGAAGAGCATACCAATTGCCTTACGGATCTCCTTTTTTTCATCAGTGGACATTTTTGTAAAGTTCTGTCCGTCATATAATATATCTCCGCTATCAGGAGTAAATAATCCTATCAGGCATTTCATAAATACGGTTTTGCCGCTACCGCTGGAACCTATAATAAGATTGGATTGCCCTGTATTCATTACAGCGCTTACATCTTCAATTATGGTCTTTTCACCAAAGCTTTTCCTTAAATTTTTTACTTCGATCATAGTTTATAATAATATAGCCGCAAGAATATAATCTGCAAATAGTATAGCTACGCAGCTAACTACTACAGATTTAGTACTGGCTCTACCGATTTCAAGCGCACCACCTTTTACATAATAGCCAAAATAAGCGGGAATACTTGAAATAAGAAATGAAAAGGTGTAAGCCTTAGTCATTGCAAAGAATGTATTATAAGGAATGAACCCGGCTAATAATCCTTTATTAAATTCATCACCGGAAATAATGCCTGAAGCAACACCTGCCAATTCACCTCCCCATATTCCCAATACAGCAGCAAGGACAACAAGCATCGGTATGGTAACGAGTGCGGCCAGAATTTTAGGTGCTACCAAATAAGCTTTGGTATTAATTCCCATGATCTCCAACGCATCAATTTGTTCAGAAACACGCATATTTCCCAATTCTCCTGCAATTTTGCTTCCTACCACTCCTGCAAGTACAATACATACAAGGGTTGGAGCAAATTCAAGTATAACAGTGTCGCGGACCACCTGGGCAATTGTGTATTTTGGAATAAGAGGACTAACTAACTGGTAAGCTGTTTGCACTGTGGAAACAGCTCCCATAAATATTGAGATCAAGACCACAATGCCCAGGGAGCCAATACCAATTTCCGAGCACTGGTGCATGAATTCCTTCCAGTACATTTTAAAGTTTTCCGGGCGGGTAAACATCCCTTTAACCATCAAAAGATATTTCCCAAGATCATTAAATAAAGTCATAGCTTAATTACTTATGTACTTTCATAAACTTAATAAAAACCTATGCATTCTCTTCCCTTTTTCTTTTAAGCCTTTTCCACCACGGCGATCTTTGAAGCAATTCTTCCACTGCCTGACTCTTTAACTGCGCATCAATAACAGCGATCATTGCCATATTAACAATATTACGCACTGATGATCCCAATTGAAGGATATGCACCGGCTTTTTTAATCCTAATAAAATAGGGCCAATAGCATCTGCCTGACCAACCTCCTTTAATAAATTGTAAGCTATATTTCCAGAAGCAAGATTGGGGAATATAAGTGTATTCACATCTTTATTAACCAACTCACTAAAAGGATAATTCTCTTTCAGGATCTCATTGTTAAATGCCATACTTGCCTGCATTTCACCATCTACAATAAGACCAGGCATTTCTTTTTTCACCAGTTTTCTGGCCTGTGCTACCAACCTGGCTTCAGGTGAATTGCTACTGCCAAAGTTGGAATAGCTAAGCATGGCAATTCTTGGAATGATATTGAAATTCCTAACTTCTTTTGCTACCATTAAAGTGATCTCAGCGAGTTCTTCCGCGGTAGGATTAAAATTCACTGTTGTATCTGCGAGAAATATAGGTCCTCTTTTTGTAAGCATTAAATACATTCCTGCAATCCTATTTATACCCTCATCTGTTCCTATACATTGGAGGGCAGGGCGGATCGTATCGGGATAATTTTTGGACAGGCCCGATATCATGGCATCTGCATCTCCTGTTTCAACCATCATGCATCCAAAATAATTTCTATCCTTTATTACCTTCTTTGATTCATAATAATTAAATCCTTTCCTGTTACGTTTTTTAAAAAAAAGCTCACTGTAATAATTACGCTTTTCTTCCATTGCATCACTACGGGGATCGTAAATGGGTAGTCCTTCCAGGTCGATTCCATTTGCCTGGGCAATGGCACGTATCTTATTTTCATCACCTAATAAAATAGGAAATCCAACTCCTTCATCGATCACTATTTGCGCTGCCTTTAAAATTTTAGCGTTATCGGCTTCTGCGAATACGATCCTTCTAGGATCCCTGCGGGCCTTATTGCCCAGAATTCGCATAACCTGATTGTCCAGTCCCAATCGTTTATTCAAATCAGACGTATACGTTTCCCAATCGTTAATTGGCTTTTGAGCAACACCGCTTTCCATAGCAGCCCGCGCTACAGCAGGGGCAACTATAGAAAGTAGTCTTGGATCCAGAGGTTTTGGAATAATATAATCTGGTCCAAACATTATCGTCTTTGTATTATAAGCAAGGTTCACAATATCGGGTACAGGAGATTGGGCCAGTTCCGCTAATGCATTTACAGCAGCAAGTTTCATAGCTTCATTGATCTGGGTAGCCCTAACATCAAGTGCACCGCGGAATATATAAGGGAACCCAAGTACATTATTCACCTGGTTTGGAAAATCGCTTCTGCCTGTAGCCATTATAAGATCTTTACGCACATTAGTTGCTTCTTCCCAGCCTATTTCCGGATCGGGGTTTGCCATGGCAAAAACGATTGGATTCTTTGCCATGCTTTTTACCATGTCGGCATTTACTACATTTCCAATACTTAATCCAATAAATACATCAGCATCCTTCATGGCTTTATCTAAAGTAGCTTCCGCATCTGCGTTGGCAAACTTTAACTTGAATTCTTCCAGATCATTCCTGCTTCTGCTCAATGGACCCTTTATATCAAATACAATAAAATTTTCCGGTCTTGCCCCAAGAGAAACATACAATTGAATGCAAGCCATGGCTGCGGCCCCAGCACCATTTACGACAAAACGAACCTTATCTATCTTTTTCTTTTGAATTTGCAAAGCATTTAATAATGCAGCTGCACTAATAATAGCTGTCCCATGCTGATCATCGTGCATAACAGGTATGGTCAATTGATCCCTTAGACTTTTTTCAATAATGAAACATTCGGGAGCTTTAATATCTTCAAGATTGATTCCTCCAAATGTGGGTTCAAGAGATTTTACGATCTGTACAAATTTCTCAGGATCCGTTTCATTGATCTCTATATCAAATACGTCTATGTCAGCAAAGATCTTAAACAATACTCCCTTGCCTTCCATCACTGGCTTACTTGCTTCGGGACCAATATTTCCCAATCCCAAAACTGCAGTACCATTACTGATCACTGCAACAAGGTTACCTTTCGCAGTATACTGATATACATTTTCTTTATTTGAAGCAATTTCCTTACAGGGTTCAGCAACGCCGGGTGAATAAGCTAATGAAAGATCTCTTTGAGTTTTTGCCTCTTTGGTAGGTACTACTTCAATTTTTCCCGGACGCCCCTTTGAATGATATTCTAATGCCTGTTGTTTTCTAAGTTCGTTCTGCATACTTGGGTTTTATTAGGTAGAAATGGTTAGCTTCTTTTATTTTTTGTCCGGGTTTCGGTCCAATAATTAACCATCCTACCAGACCTTCTTCAGGTCTTAAGCTTAAAATATACTGCAAAATAACCTAAAACCATACGATTTCAGATTGTGAGGAGAATTGCATTGTAATCATTTAAAACTGTTTTGAATGGCTAATTAAATTATTATCAGATCATATTTCACTTAAAGCACCCAAAGTAGCCATAATTCCTACACCCGTTTCAATGGCATTTTCATCTATATTAAAAAGAGGAGTATGTACGCCGGCTGTAATCCCTTTTGATTTGTTGCCGGTACCTAATCTGAAAAAGCAGCCTGGTATTTTTTGAGAATAATAACCAAAATCCTCTGCTCCCATTCTCATTTCTGTTTCTTCAACTTTATTATCCCCCATATATAATGCCGCCAGCTTTCTGGCTTTTGTATTTAATTCAGCATTATTAATAACTGTTGGATATCCAACATCTATATGAAGGTCAATTTCCGCTCCCATTGATTCCACCAAACCGGTTGCCAGCTTTCGTATAATTTCATGTGCTTTGTATCTCCATTCTTCATCCATTGCCCGGAAGGTTCCCATTAATTTAACTTCTGAAGGAATTACATTGGTTGTATGTCCTCCCTGGAAAGAAGTAATGGAAAGAACCGATGGTAATAAGGGATTATTATTCCTGCTGATGACCTGTTGAAGGCTTACTATTAACTGTGATGCTATCAAAATTGTATCTGCAGTGGTATGAGGGGCGGCGGCATGGCCGCCTTTACTTTTTATGGTTATATATAATTCGTCTGCACTGGCCATTACTTTTCCACTTCTGAAGCTAAGTTTACCTACTTCCAATTGCGGGTTTACGTGAAGAGCAAAGATTCCTTTTGGTTCGGGTTCTTTTAAAACTCCTTCATTAATCAGCAAACTTGCACCTCCGGGATTTTTTTCTTCCCCTGGCTGAAATATCAGCTTCACGGTTCCTTCCCAATCATTTTTGATTTCAGATAATATTTTTGAAGCACCCAAAAGACAGGTTGTATGAACATCATGACCACAGGCATGCATTACTCCGGGTGTTGTGGATTTATAAGGAATGGAATTTTCTTCCAGAATTGGAAGTGCATCCATGTCTGCTCTCAGAGCTACGACCCTTGCAGAGGGATTCTTTCCTTTAATAATACCAACCACTCCAGTTGTAGCTTTCACTTCAAATGGAATATTGTATTCAGTTAATTTTTGCTGTACGAACTTTGATGTTTCAAATTCCAGGTAACTTAATTCAGGATGAGCATGTAAATGATGCCGGATATTTATGAATTCCGGTGCATATTGTTTTGATAGTCTTTTGATCTTTTCTATTAACATGAAACTAGTTTGGAAGTTAGATGGAAAATGGATTCATGAAGATCATTCTGAATCTTTTTCAGGCCTTATTTCTATTATATCATTTATAATAAAAACCCCTTTTGGAAAAAAAACAGATAGATCTTTCTGGTATTTCATCGCTTCATCTTTTGTTCTGAAATTACCAGCTTTCAATTTAAAAAAAGGTGATTGGTAGATGAGGTAAGCTTTAAGGTCAGGAAAATAGGTATAGATCTTTGTTTTTGCTTCAATGGCTTCCTCTCTCTTTATTGTATTCAAAACCATTAGCCGGTATCCGCGCATGGTTCTCGAAGATGCTTTTTTAATTGCCGTATTTATTTCATAAGCTTTTTTAACCATCAGATCAACCCGTATGTCTTTATGCACGATAACGGAAGAATAAATGCTATCCTGTCCGTAAGAGATTTTGAAATAAAAAATTACCGCCAGTAAGATCAAATACCTCATAGATCTATTTAAACTCAAAAATAAGCTTTGCAAGCTGGTTACTGCTTTAAAACCTCGCGAGTTCCGTTGCTTCTTCTTTAATAATGGTTACACTTGCACTGCATCCTATCCGTGTAGCTCCTGCTTCAATAAGTTCTTTTGCAAAGCTGTAAGATCTAATGCCACCGCTAGCTTTTATACCAATATGCGAAGGTAAAAGCTGTCTCATCAGCTTTACTGCTTCAATCGTAGCTCCTTTATCAGTAAAGCCGGAAGATGTTTTTAAGAATTGAATAGGAAAATGCGCATAAAGTCTGCAGCATTTTAGAATTTCTTCATCAGATAAAATGCCGCTCTCAATGATCACCTTAATAACGATCTGTTTTCCTTTTGTTATGGATATAATTTCATTTACTTCATTTTCCAGGTAAGCAATATCATTATTTTTAAATGCAGCAAGATTCATAACCATATCCAATTCTGCTGCTCCGTCCAAAATAGCCTGTTTGCTTTCTTCAGTTTTCGTCTTATAATGATGGTAGCCAAATGGAAAACCAATCACTGTACAAATTTTTACCTGATTATTCAGGATTTGCATGGCGTCCGATACATAATAGGGAGGGATACATACAGAAGCAAATCGATATTCTATTGCCTCAGAGCAAAGTTTTTCCACGTCAGCTATGGTAGTTGTATTTTTTAAGGCCGTATGATCAATTAAAGAAGCGATCATTAATTTGAAAATTTGAATATTTGAAAATGTCTAATTCAAACCTTTTCTTTCCTTGTTTATAGTGCAATATTATTAAAATAAAAAGGCCTCGCAACGCGAAGCCTTTTATAAATATATTTCAAATTTATTCGGATGGGGAAACACGAATTAGCTAACCAGCTAATCAGCTAATCAGCTAATTAGCTCAGGCTTCCTTCCCATGGCAATTCTTATACTTTTTGCCACTGCCACAAGGACAAGGATCGTTTCTGCCTATTTTCGGTCCTACCTTTACAGGTTCCTGCTTTACTGCAACATCGCCTGAAGGATCAAAATAGTCTCTTTCATTCGCTGCATAATCACTTCCTGCTGAATCAATTTCATTTTTATTGGCCTTCATCTTGCTCATGTCTGTTTTCTGCTTTCTTCCCTCACGTAAATTAGGCGCTTCTTCCTGAACAGGTAGAGTAGCATGGCACAGGAAGGATACGATCTCACGGTTTACCTCACTGCTCATTCTTTTGAAGAGAGAATAAGCTTCAACTTTATAAATTACAAGCGGATCTTTTTGTTCAAGGTACACTGTTTGTACGCTTTGCTTCAGATCGTCCATGGCACGAAGATGCTCTTTCCAGCTTTCATCTATAATAGAGAGCGTAATGTTTCTTTCCATAGCATTTGTGAGTTCTGCCCCACCCGATGAAATGGTTTTGTCAAGATTAGTAAGAACATTTATTCCCTTTCTGCCGTCAGTGAAAGGAACAACCACATTCTCAATATGTGCACCTTGCGTGTGACGGATATTTTTAAATACAGGCACCGCCTGTTTACGTACTTCTTCTTTATGTTGTTGGTATCCTTCTATTGCTTCTTTATATAGTTGGTCGGAAAGTGCATTAATATCCAAACTTTTAAAGATTTCTTCATCAATTGATGTATCCAATCCAAAAGTTACTATGCAAGCCAATTTAAATCCTTCATAATCTTCCTGCTCTTTATGGCTGGTGACCAGTTCTTCGGCAGTAACAGAAAACGCATTATCAATATCCAATGCCAGTCTTTCTCCAAAAAGTGCGTGATTGCGTCTATCATATACAGCGTTCCGCTGCATGTTCATTACATCATCATATTCCAGCAATCTTTTGCGTATGCCGAAATTGTTTTCTTCCACTTTCCTTTGGGCCCTTTCAATGGATTTGGTGATCATGCTATGCTGGATCACTTCACCTTCTTTATATCCAAACCTGTCCATTAATCCAGCTATTCGTTCACTTCCAAACATCCTCATCAGATCGTCTTCCAGGGAAACATAGAACTGAGAAGTACCAGGGTCACCCTGACGACCTGCACGACCACGAAGCTGTCTGTCCACACGTCTGCTCTCATGTCTTTCAGTACCAATAATTGCTAAACCGCCTGCGTCTTTTACTCCGGGTCCGAGCTTTATATCAGTACCTCTACCGGCCATATTTGTTGCAATAGTAATTGCACCTGCCAATCCTGCTTCTGCAACTACCTGTGCTTCACGCGCGTGCTGCTTTGCATTAAGAACGTTGTGAGGAATTTTCTTTGCCGTAAGCATTCTGCTGAGCAACTCACTTATTTCAACAGAAGTAGTACCTACAAGCACAGGCCTTCCTGCATTACGTAAAGCTTCAATTTCATCTATAACGGATCTGAACTTTTCCCGCTTGGTCTTATAAACAAGGTCCTGGTGATCTTTCCTTATTACAGGAATATTAGTGGGGATAGTTACAACATCCAGCTTATAAATGCTCCAAAGTTCTGCTGCTTCTGTTTCAGCCGTACCGGTCATACCGGCTAGCTTATGATACATCCGGAAATAATTCTGAAGTGTAACGGTAGCATAGGTTTGAGTAGCAGCTTCAATCTTTACATTTTCTTTTGCTTCAATTGCCTGATGTAATCCATCACTATATCTACGGCCATCTAAAATACGTCCGGTTTGTTCATCTACAATTTTCACCTGGCCATCCATTACTACATATTCAACATCCTTATCGAAAAGAGTATATGATTTTAAAAGCTGCTGTACAGAATGTATGCGGTCAGCTTTTTGGGAATATTCATTTAAAATGCTTTCTTTCTGATGGAGCTTTTCTTCTGCAGGCATATCGGATTCTTCTATTTCCGTCAATCTCACACCTATATCGGGCAGAATAAAGAATTCAGGATCTTCACCAGACTTTGTGATCATGTGGATACCTTTATCAGTCAGATCCACCGATTTATTTTTTTCATCTATCTGGAATAGCAGTTCTTCATCTACAATTGGCATATGGCGTTGCTGATCTGCCAGGTAATAATTTTCAGCTTTTTGAAGCTTTACCTTTATTCCAGGTTCGCTTAAAAATTTAATTAGCGGACCATATTTTGGTAATCCCCTGAAAGCACGAAATAAGTACAGACCACCGCTTTTTGGATCATCATCGCCTTCTGCAATTTTTTTCTTTGCTTCATTTAAAAATCCCCGGACCAATCTTTCCTGTGCTTCAACAAGTTGCTGAACCCTGGGTTTCAATATATGATACTGCTGATCGTCCCCTTTTGGTACGGGGCCAGAGATGATCAATGGAGTTCTGGCATCATCGATCAATACACTATCTACTTCATCCACCATTGCAAAATGATGCTTTCGTTGCACCATTTCATCAGGTGAATGCACCATGTTATCTCTTAAATAATCAAATCCAAATTCGTTATTGGTGCCATAGGTAATATCTGCATAATAAGCTGTGCGGCGTTCTTCACTATTAGGCTGGTGTTTATCAATGCAATCAACTGTTAGTCCAAGCCATTCAAATATTGGTCCGTTCCATTCCTGGTCACGACGTGCCAGATAATCATTAACAGTAACAATGTGCACACCTTCACCGGCCAATGCATTCAAATATGCAGGGAGGGTTGAAACCAAAGTTTTACCTTCTCCCGTAGCCATTTCAGCTATTTTACCGTTATGTAGAACAATTCCTCCGATCAATTGTACATCATAATGAAGCATATTCCAGGTAACCTGACCACCACCGGCTGTCCATGTATTTTGATAAGTCGCCTGGTCACCATTAATCGTAATATAATTTTTAGATACGCTTAGGTTGCGATCCATGTCAGTAGCGGTAGAAATTATTTCTTTGTTTTCCTTGAAACGCCTTGCCGTTTCTTTTACTACAGCAAAAGCTTCCGGAAGGATCTCTTTAAGAATTTCCTCTATACGCTGATCCCTGTCCTTTTTCAATTTATCCACCTGCTGATAAATGGAATCTTTCCCTATAAGATCATCAAAAGGCAGCTCTTCTGCTTTTTTATTGGTTTCTTCAATCTCTGAATCTGTATCTTTTAAATATTCTTTAATGCGGGCACGGAATTCCTGAGTTTTAAACCGCAACTGATCATTGCTGATGGTCTGGTAGGACTGGAAAAATTCGTTGATCTTATCCGCATACGGCAAAATGGTTTTAACATCTTTTTCCGATTTGCTGCCGCCAAATATTTTTGAAATAAAACCGATCATATATATGTGTAAATATTAGTCATTAAGTAAAAGTCAAAAAGCCAATAATTCGGGTAAAGTCAGATCAAAAATGATTGTGACTTAATGACTTAATGACTTAATGAGTTGTTCCTGTTCAAAAAGGGTGCTAATAAGCACTAAAAGCCATATTGACAGAATCGTCAAAGATAAATGAAAATGGAAGTATGTTTTAAGGGGTTTATAAGCTTAACAAAGCCAAAACCTTTCGATCTTCACATTGAATTATAATAATTGGGTACACTATAAATGAGGACTGTCGAACAAATTATTCTGTTATTGAGTGTCATACTGGCTGGATGTAAAGGCTCTACCAATGCACCTCTGAATAAAGAATTTAGAAACGTAGAACCGGAACTTTCGGTTTGGGCCGATGAAAATTCCGGATCTGTTTCGTGTCATTTTATATTCACAAAAGGCAGGTATAGTGATAAGGGTGTTGCAATTCCTGGAAAAGGAAAGCTTCAACTGGATGGAATAGAACTAAGAGCGGATAGTTCAAAATTCAATGGTTATTATTATGATTACATATCTGAGATAACACCCTTTTCAAAAAAGCATTTATTGGTTTTTACAGATCCCAATGGTGATATTTACAAAGATGATTTTGATTTTATCCCGCCTGTTGTTGAAAACAGCTTAAATGAAAGGATGAGTAGGAAGCCTTTTCATTTAGCTTTAAAAAATATTCCGGAGCGAGCCTATATTAGATTGGTTTTAACAGATACTTCATTTTATTCTAAAGATGTTAATGAATTGGTTCCGGTTATTGATGGTAAGATAGAAATAACTCAAAAAATGCTCAATAATCTCAAAAATGGCCAGATATCGCTTGAATTATTTGAGGAATTGGAGAAATCACTGTTTAAACATACCCCTTACGAGGGGAAATTCTCATTATCGTACCATATCCAAAGGGAATTTGATCTTACTGACTAATTATGGAATTTAATCTGTCATGACGTACTTTTGCCGGCCGAAAGGATATGATATAATCAGGGTTTAAAAGGTTAAGATCACTTAAGCACAAGCCGAATTAAGGCAAATTGTAAATCAAAAATCGTAAATCTAAACGAATGGCTGGCCAGTTAAAAGAAGTCCGCAACAGAATTAAATCCGTTCAAAGTACACAGCAGATAACAAAGGCTATGAAAATGGTTAGTGCTGCCAAATTACGCAGGGCTCAGGATGCCATTATTCAAATGAGGCCTTATGCCCGGAAGCTTCAGGAAATGCTAAGTAATATTGTGAGTAATACTCAGATAGAAGGTGGAAACGACCTTGCAGGCGAAAGGGCTGTTGATAAAGTACTGATGATAGTAATAACTTCTGATCGCGGTTTGGCCGGGGCTTATAATGCTAATGTCATTAAGTTGGCAAAACAAACTATACGAGAGAAATATTCATTGCAATTCTCTAAAGGAAATGTAACTATCTGGAGCATAGGCAAAAAAGGATATGAACATTTTGCTAAAAATAATTACAAAGTTGATGGCAGTCACAGAGATATCTTTCTGAACCTTAATTTCGAAAATGTTCAGCAAAGCGCCCAGGCTGCTATTAAGGCTTTCCAGAATAAAGAATTTGATGTTATTGAGTTGGTATATAGCGAATTTAAAAATGCTGCTACTCAAAGATTTGTTACGGAACAATTTCTTCCTATTCCTAAAACTGAGCATGCAGGTAAAAACGTAAAGGCAGATTTTATTTTCGATCCGAATAAGGAGCAGTTAATAACTGAACTAATGCCTAAGATTCTGAATACACAGTTATTTAAAGCGGTTTTAGATGCAAATGCATCTGAGCATGGTGCAAGAATGACGGCTATGGATAAAGCAAGTGAAAATGCGAATGAATTATTGAAAAGCCTAAGAATATCTTACAATCGCGCCCGGCAGGCAGCCATTACAACAGAGCTTACAGAAATTGTTAGCGGCGCTCAGGCTTTGCAGGGGTAGTACCCCTGTCCCCTAAAGGGGCACTTAGGTCAAAGATTATTTTTTTATTAGCTATTCTTTTAAATAAAAATGAAAATTATTATTAACGAAAACAAAACTCCCCTTTAGGGGTTGGGGTATGGAAATATCAAACTTAATACCTCATATAGAATCTCTGATATTTGCGAGTGATAAACC